>NZ_JBBCZC010000008.1:0-96349 GCF_037144575.1 Sporosarcina sp. USHLN248 | reverse complement strand
ATCAGAAGTGGTCCTTATTTTTATTCAAAAATAATCAAAGCCTGTGAAATTTTACTCGTCGTAAAATTTCACAGGCTTTTTCATTTCAGAGGAGGGTTTTGTCCCAGCCTCGTTACATAGCTGCCGTTAACATTACCATTTTGCTATATGCTCTTCAGAGCAGCCTAACATTTGCCTTACAGTTAATGTCGAGCCGTCGTAAAGTTTAATGCGGCCGTTGAAGTATCCGACAAGCTGATGTACTTCTGAGCTGACGACCTGCACATTCGTTTTGGCTACACGCTTAAAAAAGGGGGTAAATGTCAGTTGAACATCGTTTGAAAAACGTGTCCGAATAGTCCAAGGACGTAAAAAGTTGCTTGGGTCATAATGAAAGAGTACGTCTTCGTGGATTTTCGTCATTTTCCCATCAATGAACACGGCATTTTCTGTCATTCCAGTGCCGTCTGTCCACTTGCCTCCAAAATTAAGCCCGATCCTGCGGCCGCCAGCTCGCTGTGAAGCCATTGCCCAATTCCATTCAGCTTTGCGGGGCCAAACCCCGCGGCCGTAATCCAAAACGGAAAAACTATAGTCAGGATTGAAATCGTACCGTCTTCTGCCAATTTTAACAAAGCCGGAAGTCGGTAAGGAATGATGCTTCGCTGTGAATTGGAAAATTTCACGATTTTTCGGAATGACAACATTCAATGACTCGTCTTCCTCGGGATGTATAATATGCAAATCAGCGTGCAACACTTCATTGTCAAAGTCTTGAATGGTGACAGAAAGATGTGTTTCGTTTTGAAGATGGACAAATTGGAGAGAGAGCTGGTCATTCACGAATTTCACATTGCCTAATACATCCTCAGGCATTTTCACCTTTCGGCTTAAAGGAATCGTAATTTGTTTTTCAAAAAAACGTTGCGTTTCATAATCCAATATATAGACAAAACAGACTGCCGCATAATCAAGATGACTGATCGTTGCGGAAAACATGAGATCTTCTCCAAACACACACCAATAATTCCACTTTTTCTTACGCATGAAGTGGCCACGTAAGTTGCTCGTAATGATCGGCTTTCGAGCAAAGCCAATCGCCTCAGGATTCAATAGACCTTTCCGGTCGCAAAGAAAAACTTCGTTCTTGATTTCACGTTCAGCATGCTGCAAGAAGGTTTCCCCCAATCCATTGTCTTTTCTTACTTTATATTGTATCAGATATGATCGAATGTTAGTGTTCAGCAAGCATTATCGTGAAGTTCATTTGATATAAACTGAAAACAGCTTCATGTATCATTGTCTTTTATATTGCCCCTTGTTATAATTGATTTGTATATATTTTCGGGGCATTAGCTCAGCTGGGAGAGTGTCACGCTGGCAGTGTGAAGGTCAGGGGTTCGAACCCCCTATGCTCCATAGGTCTAAAACCTTGTCAAATCAATGTTTGATAGGGTTTCTTTTTTTGCGCTCATTCGATTTTTGGGGTACTTCCGGTTGCCGTGTGCCCAGAGTGTGCCCGATTGATAAAATTACGGGTAAAAACATCACTTGCCAGCTCATCATCCTTCTGTGTAATGTGTCCATAAATATTTAATGTCGTCTTGATATTTGAATGTCCTAATCTCTCTTGAACGATTTTCATATTTATGCCCTGACTTATTAATAAGGACGCGGAAGAGTGCCGCAAATCATGAAAAGAAATCTTTTTCAGTTCAAATCTATCCACAATTCGTCCCCAGAATTGCGTGACGGAGTCTGGGCGCATAACTTCACCGTTAACTTGTGTAAATAACATAGTGACTTCCTTGCCCTCATGATCGGTTAGCGTTGTTTTAATTGGTTCGCCGTTTCTATCCTCAGGGTTAGGGCGTGTATTTGCCGTACCTAACTCCATGCGTATTTTCAAAATATGTTTATAGTATGCGTTCATCTCTTCAAGAAGTTCTTTTGGCAGAGTGATTGTCCGTGCCTCTCCACTCTTGGTCTCTTTTAATTCCAAACCTTTTTCATTCGTATAAACAAGCGCTCGTTTAATGTCGATCGTATTGTTTTTTAAATGGATAGCATCCATGCCAATGCCGAGTATTTCTTCACGTCTCAGTGCTCCAAATATGGCCAAACGGATAATTAAGGATTGGTGCCAACGTAATTTATCCAATATAGCGAGCACTTGTCTAATTTCATCCTCGTCATAGAATGGTCGTTTCTTCGCACGATGCTTCGGCTTATCTACTCCAATCATCGGATCGACATCGAAGAAGTTCCATTCAGTCGCTTTCTTAAAGATGCTTTTAAGGATTTCGTATTTCTTCACCAACGATTTCCGTCCAGCTTTTCTCTCCTTCGTGAAATACTCTACCAGATGGGCTGTTTCAATCTCTTGAATATTACGAGGATGATAATATTCAAGGATTTCTTCTAATACATACATGTTTTTGGAGTAGGTAGTCGAAGCCCAATTTGTTTCAGCGAAGTTCTTTTGCCAGTACTCAACCAATCCTTTAAAACTCATTGTCTTAGATACAACATCAGCAGACTCTTCCACTTCAATTTCAAAGTCTCGCAGCATTCTTTTTAATTCACGGGGTCCGGAAGGGTAGACTACCTTTGTTTTACGGACACGATTCCCGTTCATATCTCGTCCGGCTTCTGCAAATAATCGATATCCTCCATTTTTATGCTTCGTGTAATATCCCATAACAAATACCCCCTTTTTAAATCCAAGTTGACAGTGTTTCTTCTATATAAATAGCAATCAAGAAATTTCAACACATTTTTATCACCTCCTTTGAGGGTATAAGATTAAAACCCTCCATAAGCAATCCTGTTAGCAAACAATCTATGATAATACCGATTTAGTCTTTCAGCCGCGAAAATAGGTGTCACATTAAATAAAGCAACAATCATCTTGATGGCATCCGTTTTATCTAACGGGAGATTAACCCTTTGTAACATATATGTAGGTACGCAAAACTCGTACATGAAGTTATTCGCTTGCCATTCTTGGAGTTGGATAAACAGTTGATGCATTTTCCGTTGATCCCCTGCGTGGTGTAATAAGTGGTATAATTCATGACCAAAATCCTGCTGTAATTCAGGAGGTGATAAGTTTTTGTTTAAAAAAATATACTTTTCATCCCCGTCAATAATCCCACGACTGCTGCCCTCATATAAGTGAAGATACACTCCTAATTTATCTGAGATGTCGAACATGTTTAGTTGTAGCGGGTGAGTGATGTCCAAATTTGTGAGAAGTTTATATACATAAGCTTCCATATGATTTTGATGATAAATTATCATGAGATGTCCCCCTTGGTGTTCAAACGTACGTTCGCTTTAATGGTGAAAATATGGCCCTATCATATCGACAGGGCGTTTAGTGTTTTATTTTAGGTCAATTATTTCAGTTTCAGTACCCCAAAATCCGGTTTGTACTTGGAGTTGCAAGTCATTTGATTCCGCAACCTCAGGAGCTACGTCAAAAACGACCTTTCCAGTTATTTCAGAATCAGGATTTAATGATTGGAGGAAGAAGCTATTATCGATATTGCCATCATCACTTTGATTGGCCGACATGCTTCCCATCGTGTCGGCTTCGTAAGTTTTTTCTCCACGCTTCAGCTTAAAGAAACTTGAATCAACTGTAACTGCTTCATTGCCATCGTTTTTCAATGTAACATCAATAACTACGTATTGACCACTTGCTTTTTGAGGCAATACTTTGGGACCTACTTGGTTGGCTACACTTTTTTCATTTACTCTGTACACCATCTTCCCAACATTTACAGTGTCCCCAATTGCAAAAGATTTTGGTTCGTCTTTCTTTTTCTCTTCTTTCTCTACCTTTTCTTTTTTCTTTTCCTCAGCTGTTTCTTTTTTATTTCCATCGCCTTTACTATCATTCTTAGTAGCAGGCCCCGATGTCTCAGCTTTTTCTTGACTTTCTGCCTCATCGCTACCCGGATTGACAATTGCAATTAGTAATATAACTGCAATCAACCATACCCACCATTTTTTGTAAAACGGCTTTTTCACTTTTTCTGACACAACAATCCCCCCAGATATGTTCTGTTCATTTTTTATCTAAATGTCTCTAAAATTAGATACATTTTAGCTGTTTTTATTGTTTCTGCGTTTCTTAATGATTTCCCATATTTGTCTTAATTCTTCTTGATCTTGTTCTTCACTGGCAGCGACATCCCTGAAAAAGTGGTTTAGCTCTGGATTGGATGCGAAAGCTTGGAACTCTTCTTCATCCGAGCGATTCGGACTTTCTGTTCTGCCCATTAACCATTCAACCGACACATCATAAAGATCAGCCATTTTATTAAGAATTTCTGTATGAGGATCTCTATAATTTCTTTCATATCCGGATAGAGTTCCATTGGACACACCTAATTTTTTTGCTGCTTCCATTTGAGTGTATCCTGCATCTTCACGTGCTTTCTTTAACCTTTTTCCTAATATAGCCATAAGAACACCTCAGAAATAATATACCAAATTTAAGCGTAACGTTTAACAATATATGCGATTCGCTTAAAAGTATTAATAAAACAGTTGACTTGTGCGTAACGCTTAGTTTATACTGAATACAAGTTAAGCGTATCGCTTACAAGAGAGGAGGGATAACATGAAGCCTGTTCATCTTAAAATCGAAGAAATAAGAACCCGAAAAGGGGTTACTAAAACTCATATCGCAAAAGAATGTGGTAAAACAGTTGCTTGGTATCATGGCATATCGGTTGGAAGGAGAATTCCTAACGTAGAGTCTCTTCAAGCGATTGCGAATGCCTTAGAGGTAGATATAAAGGATTTTTTTGAAAATGAATTAAGCGATACGCTTAACGAGGATAAAATAAAAGGTGAAAAGAGCGTTGTTTAAGTCAGTCATTTAAAAAACGAAGTCAGATAGGGGGTGTTACTGATGGATAAGGTCAGAGGCGTTGAAGCATTGTCTGAGTACTTAAAAAAGAACAATTGCCCTATGTCTAAATCAACCATCTATAGGCTACTGAGGAAGAATCAGATTCCTTGTAGAAGGCCGACGCCAAACATTTTGATTTTCGATCTAAAAGCAATTGATCGATGGTTGAGTTCGGATTATGAGGACGAACCGCAGAAAGGACTTCGATTAGTAGAAAGGGAGGTAGCAAGATGAATGAATTGAAGGTGATTTCTTTCGAAGGTCAACTTGTCACGGAAAGTAGATTAGTAGCTGAAATGGTAGATCAGCAGCATAAAGAATTACTTCGAACGATTAGAAATTACATCGGAATATTAACCGGCGCAGGATTGCGCTCGTTGGATTTCTTCATTCCGCATACTTACCAAGATGCCAAAAAAGAGGTTAGACCATGCTTTCTTATTACAAGAAAAGGTTGCGACATGGTAGCCAATAAAATGACAGGCGAGAAAGGTGTCCTGTTTACAGCGGAGTATGTCACACGTTTTGAAGAAATGGAGAAGGAACTTCTAACTCCAAAAGTTTTGACTCCAAAAGAGCAACTCATGGCATCCATGCAACTGACGCTCGAAACAGCTCAAGAAGTAGAAGATATTAAAAGTAAAGTCGAACAGCTGGAAGATAAGGTCGAGAATCAAATGACATTGGACTACAGCATGCAGCGGAGATTGCAAAAAGCAGTAGCAGCCCGTATTTATACTTTGTGTGATGACGGTAAGGAAAGGCCAAGATTGTTTCGAGAGTTGTACCGAGAAATCAAGGACCGATTCGGTGTTGCTTCATATAAAGATGTACGACGAAAGGATTTGCAGGCGGCCATTTGGTACGTGGAAGCTTGGATACCGCGAAGAGCGGCGTGAGAGGGCCGGGGGAGGGACCCCGGCAAGGTGAAATGTATGTGTAAGAGGTTGTTGTTGCGGAGTATTTGAGAGGTTACATCTATAGAGTACAACACCCTTTACAGAGAGAGTATTCCGATTTGGAATAAGGGGGTGAGGATATGTTGTATGGATCGATTTTAAAAGCTTGTCGAGAAAGAAAAGGTTGGAATCAAGAAGAAATGGCTCACCGGTTGCACGTTAACCAGTCGGATATATCGAAATACGAAAACAACGTAAAAGAACCACCTATGTCACTGTTCCAAAAATGGGCGCTGGTAACGGGATCACAAGATGTGTTGGTGGCTTATATGTTGGGCGTTGAGGGTGTCACGATATTAACTACTATTCTATCGACAGTCGGAACAGCGATTGTTGGCGGATTCATTAACTTAGGAGGGTTGTTATGAGGTCAGAGGAAAAACAGCTTCGCCAAGATTTAACAGCGTTTATAGAAAAAATGCAAAAACATGGCATCGAAATTAAGACAATAAAAAAACCGACTGACGTTGGAGCGTCAAATCGGATGTGAAAAATCATTTGGTATCTACATTATACCACAGGGGCTTTGGCTCCTGTCAAGAAGTCCATGAACGGAGTTTCCTCCAATCATCTATCCCACGGCAAACTCATGGGCTTCTTGATGGGATTCAACCATCAGAAAGGGTGAGGATGTGCTGACATTAGCGGAAAAGCTTCAAATTATCGTGATCGCGTTGCCTTGGATTGTGATGTACTTCATGATCATTGGTCGCATCTTAGAAAGGAGAGAGCGGCGTGAGCGAAATGCAAAGGGCTTGGAGTAACTTCTGCGGCGAATGTGAACGGGATTTCAAGCCGGGCGAAATCGTTTACTACGCATGGATCGAAAATGGAACATTTTGCGGGAAATGCCAAGCGAAATTGTCTCCTGTCATTAGGGATTGGGAGCATAGGCAAGTTCCGAGAAAGGAGGATTGACTTGGAACATCCAGCAATCACGCAAACGATGCGGACAGGCTATCCGGAAATTGATTACTTGGAGCATGAGCGTTACCGAAACGCGAATTACAAGGCGGAGGATTATCCGGTTGAGGATTACTTCGGATCGGAAATCCAAGCAGGAGACAAATACATCATGACTGACAGCGGACATGTTGTGTTGGAAGGCAATATTCGGGATTACTTGCAAGAGACATTAGGAGCGGTGTTTTACGAAGCAAAATAAAAGATCCACTGCAGCAACAGCGGATCAATGAGGTCCTTATGACAAACATATACAACACCATTATACATAAGGACCTCTTACAAAATCAATAGGAGGGGTTTACATGCAAGCGGAAATTTTAACGAGCACGTTGGATATGAACCGACAGGAATGGCTCGAAGCCCGAAAAAACGGTATCGGTGGCAGCGATGTATCAGCTATTGCTGGTCTAAACAAATGGAAATCCCCAGTTGGAGTGTATTTAGACAAAGTAGGCGCTACGCCGACAGAAGACACAGCAGGAGAGGCAGCATACTGGGGCAATGTGATGGAAGACGTTGTAGCCCAAGAGTTTAGTAAACGCACAGGGCTAAAGGTGAGACGTAGGAATGCAATCTTAAAGCATCCCGAATATCCGTGGATGTTGGCGAACGTAGATCGGCTCATTGTTGGAAAACGTGAAGGATTGGAATGCAAGACAGCTTCGGAGTATTTGAAGGGTGGTTGGGAAGGTGAAGAAATCCCTGCTGCTTATCTATTGCAAATCCAGCATTACATGGCCGTAACGGGATATAAAGCATGGTATATCGCTGTATTGATCGGCGGCAATAAATTTCTTTATAAACGTATCGAACGAGACGAGGAAATCATCAATTACCTGATTACGATTGAAAAGGACTTTTGGTTGAACAATGTTTTGGCGGAGGAGCCACCAACCTTCGATGGGTCACAAGCTTCGGTGGATTTGCTGAAGGCATTGTACCCGGAATCCAAACCAACATCTGAAACGATGCTGCCAAGTGAAGCTGAGACACTGATCGATGCATTGGATGCAATCAATGTTGAATTAAAGACCATCGAAACTCAGAAGAAAGAGTACGAGAATCGTCTCAAAGACATGATGAAGGATAACGAAAAAGGCTATGTCGGAGAAAGGCAAGTCATCTGGAAGTCATACGTTACCAACCGTTTCGACTCCAAGCGATTCAAAGAAGAGCAACCGGATCTGTATGAACAATATATCAACCAATCAAAAGCACGCCGATTCTCGGTGAAATAAGGGGAGGAAATTATCCATGTCAAAGACAAAAGAAGCGGTAAAAAATCAACTCCAACAACGAGCTAACAATGGAGTTCAAAAGCAAGTCAGTCCTGAACAGTCTCTCAATGCTCTGTTAAAACGAATGGGACCGGAAATCCAACGAGCATTACCGAAACATTTGGATGCAGATCGTATCGCTCGAATCGCCATGACAGCGGTCAGAACAACTCCAAAACTTCTGGAATGCGACCAAATGTCTTTTATCGCAGCAATCATGCAATCGGCACAACTTGGAGTAGAACCGAATACAGGATTAGGACAAGCGTATCTGATTCCTTACGGCAAGCAAGTACAGTTCCAGTTAGGTTACAAGGGTCTGATTGATCTTGCAGTACGAAGTGGACAATACAAGGCGATTTACGCACATGAGGTTTACGAGAATGATGAATTTGAATTTCATTACGGATTGACAAAGGACTTGATTCATAAACCGGCTTCTATGCCAACAGGGGAGCCAATCGGATATTACGCAGTCTACCACCTACAAAACGGCGGTTACGACTTCGTGTATTGGACAAGGGAACGCATTGATCAACATGCTCAGAAGTTCAGCCAGGCAGTTCAGAAAGGCTGGACAAGCCCATGGAAGACGAACTATGACGCTATGGCGAAAAAGACTGTGTTGAAAGAAGTCTTGAAATACGCTCCTAAATCAATCGAACTGCAGAAGTCGGTTGAAGCTGACTCCACGATCAAGAATGAGATCAGTGAGGATATGAGCGATGTAATTGATGTTACTGACTACTCGGTATATGAAGAACAAGAGTCAGTAGAGAAGAAACAAACAGCAGCGGAAGCGGTAGAAAAAATGGTGTGAGGGGGCAACCCCTCTCCTAAATAAAAGGAGGAATTTGTAATGGCGAGACCACGAAATTACAACCCTCTTGTGTATGTGGTTAATCAACGGAATTTATCCAGAGCGAAAAATAAAGGTGAAAAACAATTTAAAGCCTATTTAAGGAATTGTGGCAGCAATTACATTAAGCGACCGGAAGTAAGGCAATGCATTCTGGATAGATATAATCACCAATGCGCAGAGTGCGAAGCTACACAAAATTTACAAGTTGATCACATCATTTCAGTTTATCAAGGGTGGAAACAAGGACTTGATATTGAAGTGATAAATACTTTGGAAAATCTGCAGATACTATGCAGATCATGCAACGCAAGTAAACTTCCATAAATAAAGGGGGTGGGAACGTGTCAGGCGTACAAACGGAAAATGGATTCACAAAGATAGCGAATGAGTTACTGGAACAGATAGCAACCTTCAAATTCAACGGCTCGGAATTTCGCATCATCATGACCATATGGAGATTCACATACGGTTTTAACCGAAAAAGCCATCCTTTGTCTACCAGCTTCATCGCGGAAGCGGTAGGGATAGAAAACTCTCGAGTTAGAAAAGTGCTAAAGAAACTAATTGATAACAATGTAATTCATGTGTTAGAAGAAGCGACTTTTAACGAATCCCGCGTGTTGGCTTTTAACAAAAATTATGCAAGTTGGAAGGTCGAAAAAGACTGGAGGGGCGAAGAAACAC
Organism: Sporosarcina sp. USHLN248; assembly: GCF_037144575.1. Classification (NCBI taxonomy): domain Bacteria; kingdom Bacillati; phylum Bacillota; class Bacilli; order Caryophanales; family Caryophanaceae; genus Sporosarcina; species Sporosarcina sp. USHLN248. The sequence continues at coordinate 86,695 of NZ_JBBCZC010000008.1, read as the reverse complement.
CCCACTGTGACAAAAATGCACAACCGGAGGGGGCAAATAAGACACAACCCCAGGGGTCTGAAAGAACACAACCCCAGGGGTCAAATACCACCCCCAAGAAAGAAACTCTTAAAGACAATCTTAAAGAAAATGTTAAAGACAACAACAGCAAACCTGTCGTTGTTGTTGACGATGAATTTGCAAAGTTATCGACTTTTTATGCAGAAAACATAGGACCTCTCAATGCGGCTATCGGTGATGAATTAAGCGCTATGTGCGACATGATTAATCCAGAACTGGCTTTGCTGGCCTTGAAAGAATCTGTTTTAGCAAATGCAAATAACAAGATCAGATACACCTATTCGATTTTAAAAAGCTGGCAATCCCAAAGATTCCAAACAGCTGCAGACGTGGAACGAGCAGAGGCGAGGAAAAGGAATCATGCACAAATGAGCAACGGGAAAGTGCGGTCTCTATTCGATCCATCACCCGAAACCTTAAAACGCCAACAAGAGCAGATTGAGAAGTATCGCGGCAAGGAAATCGACATGTCTGGATTGCCGTACTGACGGGAGGGATTCGGTTGGTCATAGCACAAACAGTATTCGAATTATTAGGTGTGCGGCGAGTGGAGGATATGTTTTTTAAAATCCATCCCGATTACATCAAACACGTTTCGGAAGTCCGTATGGAGAAAGTCGATTGTCCACGATGTAATCAGAAAACAAAGGATGCATGGGTGTATTGCTATGACGGTGATTGGTTGCAAGAAAATGTCTGGCCGATCTGTCATGAGTGCGAGAAAGCAGCCTATGCGAAGGATGCAGGAGCCAAGTTGGTGCAAAAGCACAAAGATGTCATCGATGGGGATTGGTACTTCATCCGTCCGGACGATACAGCAGGATTTAAAAATTTTGAGGAAATGAATGTTGCGACTGGTGCTGCTAAACAACAGGCGGCTGATTATGTTAAACGGCTTATGGATGGAGAGGTACGGAATCTGCGGATTTCCGGTACACCAGGAACAGGCAAAACGCATTTAGCTAAGGCGGTTGCGAGGACACTTAGACATAAAGGCATGCGTGTAGCATTCATCGAATCCGTCAAGCTGTTTGACAAGATCAAAGGTATGTTTGGTAATCCAGTTGCACAAGAACGCTTTGAAGATCATTTTAAGAAGTTTGATTTAGTGGTGATCGATGATGTCGGTGTCGAGACGCACAAAGAAGATGAATTGTCATGGTCCAGCAAAGAATGGGTGCGCTTAATCGATCTGCGCTATGGAAAATCTACCGTCTACACTACTAATTTCGATAAAGAATCATTGCGGAAGGTGATTGGCGCACGGGCGCTGTCACGCATGAACGAAAACACTGAGGACATTGAGATTTTTACGCCGGGTGAGGATTACCGGGAGAAATTATTTTACTGAGGGGGAATCGATATGACTGAAAAAGTGAAGTTGTCAAAACAAGTGGCAGAAGCGATTGAAAAACTTAGAAATGCAGATTACACAGATTTCGGTATTGTGAGCGTAATAGCAGGAGGAGCGCAAATTCTTCCGCAAAATTTGGCTAAGTGCTTCGTAGTTATTCGAAAGTGGACTTATCAAGAAAATGGCGCATGCGCTGATAAGCTGCTTGATGCCTTGCGAACAGGTTATGAAATCGAGGACGAATACAAGGTTGGAGATTGGGTGATATGGGATGACAGATCCGGTATTGCGATGATCAATAGTTTGCATTTAAGAGAGAAAGATAAATGGGTTAGCGATGTTTATGATTGCTGGGAAGACAAGAACAAGATAATCCGTCATGCCACTACCGAAGAAATCAAAGCCGAGAAGGAGCGCCGCAAATGGGCGAAAATCGGCAGGAAGCCGGGGGAATTTCGGGATGGTGACCTCGGAATTTCCGAACACGGGAACTATATTGATACTCCAAGTATTTTAAAAGCTCGTTACGAACTCGGGCAACTACGAGGCTTTTATCCTGCCGAATCCTTAATTTCGTTTGGAGGTGGGAAGGATGACTAAGAAATTTCTCATCCGAAGATATTACTGTAAACCCGAAGAGATGGAAGTCGATATGAACGATCTTTACAACGAAGGATATTATCCAAAAGAAATCAAATTGGATGACTATCAAGATATAGTTGATGCCACTGTCATTTACGAATTGGAAGGTGACTCCAATGCCTAACTGGATCCAAAGCGGCAGCATCTACTACGTGCAACCGACACGCAAATATACACACGCTGAGTTACAAGCAGACTTGGACAAGCTGTATGCCAAGTTGGCATCGGCAAAACTAAAGCAAAAGGGGATGACGGCATGACTAAAGTGTTCGGAATTGGTGCAGTTGTTAGACCGTCACAGGAGACGGAACGCAGGTACTTCATTGAGCAACTCAACAAACTCGGAATCTATGAAAATATGAAAGGGAAACCGTTAGAGAAAGAAAGCTATCACACGCTACGGACGATGTTGGCGACGAAGAGGGCGGTGGCGCAGTGAGCAGGGTGATTAAGTTTCGGGCTTGGGATGAAGCAGAAAAGTGGATGGGCGAAGTAAGCTCCATTGATTTCGAAGAAGGATACTTGTTTTTGACTACAAGAAATTCCGATGATGAAAACCGATTTGACTTACGCGCAATTCCATTAATGCAATTCACCGGCCTATACGACAAGAACGGCGCGGAGATTTATGAGGGAGATATTTTACGAGTTTGGCAAGAGGATGAATATATTCCTAATCGGGATAGAGGAGGCGGAATAATCGATTATGACAAGGAAAAAGGTTTCTCTCAAATTGGCAAAGTTGGTTTCACAGGATGCTCTTTTGATTACAGAACAGTTAAGACTCTAAGCGGTAAGGAAGAAAAAATCCATGCTCCTATTGATTGGATAAACAATTACGAAGTCATCGGAAACATCTACGAACATCCTCACTTGTTGGAGGTAGCGCAATGACCATCACTCAAGCACATTACCAACAAGCAGAAGCAAATGGTATCAGCCGTTCAGCATTGCGGCAACGTATCAAACGCAAATGGAGCATCGATCGAGCTGTGAGTGAGCCGATTGTATCTAACGCAGAAGCGGTCAAGCGGGCAGCGGCTAAGACGCCGTTTCGAAAGACAAACGGCTTGCACTTCGGAAGGGAGCGGTTTTATTGATTAACCGTGTTGTATTAGTTGGGCGGATGACAAAATAAGAATTGGAGGGGATATAATTGGCTGCTCCTTTGGAGAAACAAACTTTTTACACGGTAAGCATAGGTGGTAGATTGCTTGATGTTACTGGCAGAAAACGTACTCCAAAAGGTTATGTCCAGTTGTGTGTTAAGGATCATCCAAATGCGGATGTACTTGGATATGTCATGGAACATCGAATCATGATGGAGATGAAGATTGGTCGATTCTTGGAATCTCACGAAATTGTGCATCATTTGAACGAAAAGAAACATGATAATCGCTTATCAAATCTCGAATTAATGGACCATGCTGATCACACGGTCATGCACCATACGGGAGCTAAGAGATCCCGGAAAACAAGAGATTTAATATCTAAGAAAATGAAGGCAAGATTAGCTGAAAAGAAAAATCATCCCATGTACAAAGATGTGGATGACGAATTGATAAAACTGTATAAGGAAGGTCACACCAGAACCGAAATTGCAAGAAGGATCGGGATATCAAGGCATTCAGTTTCAAACAAAATATCATATTTGGGTTTGGAGGAAACACATGATTAATCGAACAGTTTTGGTAGGGAGATTAACGAAGGATCCAACACTTTCATACACACAGTCAGGTATCGCGGTCTGCAGGTTCACATTAGCCTGCAACCGTCCGTTCAAAAGCGGAGATGGGGAACAACAGGCAGATTTCATCAACTGTGTGACTTGGAGAAAACAGGCGGAGAACACAGCTAACTATCTGCGCAAAGGCAGCCTTACTGGAATCGAAGGGCGCATTCAGACAAGCAGCTTCGATGGACAAGACGGCAAGCGTGTCTTCATGACGGAAGTTGTAGCGGATAGTGTGCAATTTTTGGAGCCTAAATCCAACCGTTCGGAACAGCCGAATGATTCATATCAAGCGCCACAGCAAACACAGTACGGCCAACAGGATCCATTTGACGGGGGAGCGCCGATAGAAGTAAGCGATGACGATCTCCCTTTCTAACTTATTCAACCTTGAAGGAGTGATTTAGATGCTATACGTCACACCGGAAGATTACGAAATAGCAGAGCGGAATGGTATTAATGCAGAAAATGTCACACAACGCGTGTACGTTTACGGATGGGAAATTGAACGGGCAATTACACAGCCTTTGACAATTCGTAGAAAGGTAGATCCTCTTTGGGAGGAGTGGAAACAGGTTGCTGAAGAAAACGGCGTTTATAAAAGTCTTTTTAATCAACGTATCAAAGCAAGCGGTTGGTCGCCGGAAAAGGCAGCTACCACTCCAATCAGAAATGGCCGACCGCTTAATACCGAATGGACGGAAGAAGAACGGGAACAAGCAAGAAAGAACGGCTTGGATAAAAACTATATGAGTGTCGTGAAAGCCCGCATCCGTTTGGGATGGACGAGGGAAGAAGCGCTTCGAACGCCAATCTTGTCAGAGGATGAAAGAGCCAAAAGGGTTGCAAAGGGAACTCGGAAATATCACGAAAGGCGGAAAAGGGGTGGACTGAATGAAAATCTTCGAATTAATTGAGCAGCAACGAAATCAAAATAAGGAAATATTAATGCAGCAAGTTAACAAGGTTGAGGAAGTCGGAGAGGTTGCTCAGGCAATTCAACAGGGCAGTGTAGCAAGCAAAGATACAGATGCAGATGATTTGTATACGGAATTGATTCATGTTGCGGCTGTCGCCTCTGCATTTGCAGAGCAAGTACAAGAAGAACGGAAAGGAGACTGGGCGATGTGAAACCAGAATTCAGTGTCACAAGCGGACAAATGTATTTTCCGAAGCTAAAGAACACGTTAAAAGGAACGGAATTTGAAGCAGCGAAAGCTTCCGTATGGCTTCATATGGTAAACGATATGATGCGCCCGGTTAAATGGCTGAAAACTACGGCCAAAGGAACAAAAGTGAATTGGATTCCAATAACATCTGAAAAGGAATACGAAACAGCAATTGACGAGCTGGAAGATCATATTAACCAGGTGAATCGAGATTTTGGAACTGAGTTCAAATTGAATAGGTCTGTTTAGGTGGTTGCCATGCTTAGAACGCTATATCGGACAGTCGATGGCGAGCGCAGGATTATCCACGGACATTTGAGCAAATATGAGGTTGCAGCATTAAAGCAAGAAGGTTGGCGGGTGGACAAACCGCAAGTTAATAGACATGGAATACCGATAGGGAGGGTGGTCTAAATGGGAACGTGCAAAAGGTGCAATCGAAGTTGAAAACGCCGAAAAGTATCGAGGTTGGATATGGTCCGGTTTGTAAGAAAAAGCATGACGAAGCAGAGGAAGAGTTTTTAAAGCGGCAGGTCACGATCGATGATGTGATGGAGTACGAGGAGAGGATGGCACGATGAGACGGACATACAGCAGATCACACGCAAATCGCGGGGCAGGGCTTGAAAGATTGGTAGACATGACGAATAGGCAATACCGCAATAAGGGTGTTGCGGATATCCGTAAGGTACCAACTCCTGTTCAAATTACAGGATATCAAGGCGGGAAGGTTACGGGTTATACGCAAAAGGGTGAGTGGGTCGATTACGTTGGCGTTCATGACGGTCGAACAATAGTTTTTGATGCTAAAGAGACAACCAACAGGACGAGTTTTCCACTCAAAAACATTTCAAATCACCAATACGAGTTGCTTAAATCATGGCATGAAAAGGGTGCACGTTCGTTTCTTTTGGTTTCGTTTAGCAAACTTGATGAAATATATCTTTTGCCGTTTGAAAGGCTGCAGGAGGCTTGGGTGGGTTATATAGGCGATGGTCGTAAGTCAATTCCTTACGAAGATTTTAGATTGAATTGTGAGCTGGTGAAAAGTGATAAGGGGTATGTGCTGCATTATCTAAAACATGTGGGGTGATGGTTTGGTTAAATTGCTATCACTTTTCGGTGGCATCGGCGCCGATATTAAGGCGCTGAAGAATTTAGGCAGGGAAGTTAAGATCATTGATTACGTTGAATGGAAAGCCAATCGGGTTAAAGCCTATAACGCAATGAACCCATTTAGGTACAAAACGCAGGATGTTAGAACATGGGATTTGAAACCAGATATCCTCGTGCATGGTAGTCCGTGTCAGGACAATTCAGCAGCCAATCTAAACGACGATCGGGGACGGTCGCAACTTATGTTAGAAACACTTCGGATCATCCGAGAAATGGGCGAATGGCGACCGTCCGTTGTGATTTGGGAAAACGTTAAAGGAGCGCTCTTCAAAAAGAATAGACCGATCTTCAATGAGTATTTACGTGAAATGCAGAAGATGGGCTACGCAAATTCATGGGATGTGCTGCAAGCGATGGATTACGGCGTCCCGCAGAGCCGTGAGCGATTGTTCTGCATCTCCATATTAGGCGGCAAGGCTTTTGATTTTACTCGTCTGAAAAGGCATCCTATGCGTTCTCTTGATGAATACCTGCAACCTGAGCATGAAATCGATCTTGAAAAATACATCGTCGGCATCCCATCGATGTTGAATAGGATCGCCGACCTGGCATCACCGCAGGATATCGAAGCTAACAAGGATAAGTTCAGGTACATCGAAACGATAACAACACACTTCTGGACATTAACCGAGCGCCCCGATCGATGCCCGGGTCCAGGAGTGATAAAAACGAGCGATGGCCGTTATCGTTATCCTACGGAGCGGGAGTATTGGCGACTAATGGGATTCGATGACGCAGATTTTGATTTGATGCTTAAAGAGTTTCCGATTAGACCGAATAACCGTAGCGCAACACTCTATGCGTTGGCTGGAAACAGTATTGTGGTCGATGTTTTGGAAGCAATCTTTGACGAATTGCTGAATCAGAACCGGAAAGACGAATTGTTCTCCGTGAATTTTGAAGGACAGATGGAGTTGATTTGCTGAATGAGTACACAAATAGAAGTACGCCGAGTCTACAAATGCCTCTTCGAAAACCTCGAAAAACAAGAGCTGGTCTACGCATGGTACGAAGACATGGACGGATATATCGTTTATGAAGAGTGCATGGATCCATTGCAGACGAAACGAAAGCTGACGAAGACGCAGTTTTATGAGCGGTATATGCGGGTTTGGGAGATGTAGACGGAAAATGCGTCATAAGGAGGGATATGTTTGAAAGTCTTTAAAATGAATGATTTTGATTGGGTTTGTGCAGTTAGCGAAGAACAGGCAAAGGAGTTTTATGAGCAGTTTATTGATCGAAATGAAATTGAAGAAGATTTTGAAGGTGAAGTTTCATTAACAGAAACAATGTGGATTCCAATAGATGACTTACCTGTTGAAGAGCTAAAGAAACAACAGGAAATGAAGATGTTTTACGGAGAAATGCACACAAAAAAGACATTTCATTGGGTTATTGAAAATGAAAATATTAAAGAGCCTTGCATTATTTCAAGCACAGAATGGTAATGCACATTCCGAAGGGAATCCATAACAAGGAGGACACCATGAAACCAATCCAAGAAATCGCAAAGATCGCTCACAAGCTACCTATCGAAGCGTTGCAAGACATCAATCAGCGCATTATGGACTGGATGGCATCGGGCGGTAATGAGGACGATCCATATGTATGGCAGCAGTTAAAGTATGCACAAAAGTTTGTAGGGAGGTCATAAAAATGGCAAGCGCCGCAAGGCATGAGGCTTTCCGGGTCCTTTTTGAAGACATTAGGGTCAAGTGGCAATGGTATGACAGCGAATTGATACGGTTTCGGCAGCTGTGGAAAGAGGGTGTAGGCATCCGTGAGCTTGCAAGGGAGTTTCAGACGAACGCGCGGAGTATTGCGCTGGTTGTGATTGACCAAGCAGAGCAGGGGTACATCGAAAAGCGACCGGGTGGGTTGTTTGGGAATTAAAAAAAGACCAGGAGTGTCCCTCCTGATCCAGCCAATTACATTATAGCATGGAGGGACCTTCTATGAAACTGCCAGATATACAAATAGACTGTGAAGGAATGCTAAATATTGATATAATGGAACTACCTATTAACTGTGTTGTGGTAATTTCGGAGGGTAAGGCCAAGGTGAGGGAATTACCAGAGCACGGTGAGTATAAGATTGTGACGCATCAGGGGAAAGTGAAGCGGATGCGGAGGGAAGAAGGAGAAGAATTCTGATTAAAAGACTACTGGCTTTGGTTGTGTCTATACTTTTTGTCCTTTTCGTTTTGAAATATGGGGAACAACATAGAGATTTAATAGTGGCATTCATAGGAGCATCTATTGGTGGATTATTTACGCTGATAGGAGTAGAAATCTCTTTGAAACACACCCAGGCTATGAACTATGGACGGTTTTATTTACATTTCAATAAAGCGCAAATTCATATCAATAGGTTTATTAGAAAATCAAGAGTCATTAGCGAAAAGCTAGGTGGCATAGAGAGATCACAATTAAGGTTTATGTTCCTGGAGCATGATATTGATGAATTGAAAGCCGAAATAGAAAATACAATTATGTCCCTAAATAAAGAAATAGGGAAAATTGATTTTGATAACTTCATTGATAATTTATTGGATATTAATGAAAACGCACCAATTGAATATTATCAGGACTTGAATTTCATTATTTATACTATGATTTCCATTTACAATTCCTTGATATACGATGCAAAATACCTTGTTCACCCTAGACCCCGGACAATAGTAGCGGGTTTAAGTATTTCGGGAAACAGCTTCCCGCATCACAAACAGATTAGGTTGTTGGAAAAACGCTATAAAACAATAAAGAAAAGGATGAAAATTAAATAAGTCCCCCTGGCCAACCAGAGGACAGCATTTGATTACAGCATTACGCTGTGTCATTTGTTGTCCTCTTTTTTATTTCAAAAAGGGAGTGAGGTAATGAGGACGTTGCAAGATCAGTTGATTGAAAAAGGACTCTCACGGCGCACAGGACGGGAGATAGACCAAAAGAGTATTAGGACAAGCGACAAGCAAGAGGAACGGCTGACAGATAGGGAATTAGCAGAATTGATGGGTGTTAATCGGGATGTGTACCGGAGAGGGCCGGGCGGAGCATATCGAAGACGATAAATTGAGGGGGCTACAGCATGACGGAGAAGCAGATCGAGCAACTGTTGAAAGATTATCATTGGATGATAAACAGCGTGAGAATCATGAGGGAGAACTTACGTGATGCGGGGGATGGATTAACGGCTCAGTATGGTATTGAAGCGATTATGCCGAAAGCGAAAGGCGAAACAAGCGATCCTGTTTATCGCGAAGTAATCAGACGTAGCAAGCATTATGAGAAAATTATCGGCTATGAAAGCAAGGTCCATATGATTCAAGAGCGGATTCATGTAATTACAGATGTACGTGAATCTGAAGTTCTTCACTGGATTTTAGAGGGCAAGGGCTACTCTTGGATAGCACGTCATATGGGCCTTTCACACACTCATATCAAAAGAATCTTTTCATCTATCGCAAAACAAATGGCGGAAAATGTTCAAGATGTTCAAAACGTTCAAAAGTGCATTTAGTTCATAATTACAAGAAAGAGAAGAAAGAGTGTAAACTGGAAGGCAGGTTCGGGGAGTTGGGTGGTCTTAGGTGCGAGAATGCACTTTGACGCCGAATTTCCCGAATACGGGTTTGTACTTTGAAAACTACGCTTCATACAGTCGCCAAATAATCGAGGGATAGCGAGTACCTGCCATTTAATCGGTGATAGAGAGCAAGCGTTATCTGACAGCAGGACTTGATATGGAGTGTAGTTTTGAGAGTTTGAAGGATTTTCACCTTTCTTGGCGAATAGTGTCAGTGAGGGGGTGGGAAAATGACAAATAAATATTTGAAATATGCCGAGCGTTTGCATTCAATTGGTGACCTTATTGTAGAAATAAGCAATTTAATTCAAATAGGGAGCATCGAAAGTGTACGGGCTACTGAAGAGAAATTCGATTATGCGATTGCTTCTGTGAAGGACGTGAAACCTCCAGAAGAAGTAAATAAAGAACATAACGAATTGGTAAATGCCTTAAGAATGTGGAATCTCGGTAATAAGCAAGCAAACGGAATGAAATCGGAACATATTGTAATAAATGCTCAGGCGGCAATGTTGAAATATCAAAGTGTTATAGAAGGCATCACTGATAGGATTGTCCAAAAACTTAAACCTTTAGTTCAAAATTAAACGTCATCTCAATTGAGGGGGTGAGGAAATGCGTTTGCAAGTAAAATATCACCTGTTTGACACTAGTCAAGGAAAGTTGGTGTCTGAAGGTGTAAGATATCAGATGATTCAAGTCGATGATGAAGTTGACCTTGATAAACATGAAAGTTTAAAAATAGTGAGCAGTGCAGTAGGAAAAGCCATTAATAGAAATGCAACAGATATAAAAATATTAGGTTACAAATTAGTTTAAGCATCTCTTCGGAGGTGCATTTCAGTATTAGAATGGTATTTAGGGAAGAGAGATGAATAATGTGTCGATCGATCACTATCTAGGACAATTAGAAGGCCGGGGAAAGAGGCATGTCTTATTAATTGCTACACCTAAAGGCGAGTATCCTAACCAGTTTTCAGGAAGTAAATACTTGAACTTAGAACAAGCGATACTAGAAAATCCGAAATCTTATATTAATCTTTTTGAAGAAGATGAGCCGGAGATTATGCAGTTTACAGCTTTTAGATTGTTTTTAAAACCTGTTATTTGTGATAAGAAATTGTTGCATAACAAATCACTTGCCAAGGTCAAGCGGATGAAAAAAGAAGAAATCGTTAGCTTCATCGTAGCAGAACACTTTTATGATACGGTTCCTCATGGCGAGAAAACAGAAGAGGAGTCAATTGAATTTGGCTTGGAAAAAGCTAATGCGTTCTTGGAAAAATACCCGTATGAGCAATACGAGTTTGCATCCGTTGAGTTAGGCAAAGATAGTGACGAAGCTAATGTCTTTATTAAATTGGATGTAAAGAATGAAAGCGACAATTATTATTTCGATTATGTATACGTTCGATAATACTAACATTTAACAGTACCCTTCGGGGTGCTTTTTTGTTCTTGAAAATATATTCAGGATCTACCAGATGGGGGTGGTGATGTGAAGTGAGTAAGAAAAAAGGAGGCCGCAAGAGCAAGTATCAGACTCATGTTGAAGATAGGTTATTCGAAATTCAGTGCTGGGCTCGGGATGGACTAATCGACGAACAAATAGCGAATAACCTTGGTGTTGCTTACTCCACATTCCGAGAATACGTGAAAAAGTATCCGGCATTATCGGCAGCCTTAAAAAGGGGCAAGGAAGTAATTGACTACGAGGTTGAGAACGCCTTGCTTAAGCGAGCACTTGGCTATGAATTTGAGGAACAGACTTACATTTCAGTGGAGATGGATCAAGATGAATATGACTTGAAAGTTGAACTCGAATTAGAAATATGGAATGCGAAGAATCCGAACGCAACCCAAGCTGAGCGCGATCTATTCATCCTTTCCATCCCGAAGACTAAGGAAATCCTTGAAAAGAAAGTTAAGAAACAAGTAGCTCCTGACACAACGGCTCAAATCTTCTGGCTAAAGAATCGCAAACCGGACAAGTGGAGAGATAAGCAGGACATTGAGCACAGCGGCAGTATGGACATTCGCCAACAATTCGAAGGAATGAGTGATGAGGAACTGGCGAAGCTGGCAGGTGCTTATGATGTCGAAGAGTAAGATGGTCACCGCTTTATTAGCCAAGCAGGAATTGGCTATTAGAAAAGCCCGCCGTTCCTTTTGGGCGTATTGTCAGCTTATGGCACCCGACTTCTACAAAAAAGAACGAGACTATCTAAAAGAAATGTGCCGAGAAATGCAAGACTTCTATGAATCGGACGATGATGTGCTGATTGTGAACGTTCCTCCACGTCATGGAAAGTCGAGAACAGCAACCATGTTTGCTCAATGGGTGTTCGGTAACAATCAAGACGAGAAGATTATGACCGGTTCCTATAATGAATTGCTTTCCACCAGTTTTTCGAAAGGTGTTCGGAATAGTATTTCGGAAGAGAAGGCAGATGCGGAACGAATTATCTTCAAAGACATCTTCCCCAACGTTAGAATTAAGCGCGGCGACGGGGCGATGAATTTATGGAGTCTTGAAGGCGGACACAACAACTATCTTGCTACGTCTCCATCTGGTACAGCGACAGGGTTCGGTGCTTCCTTATTAATCATTGATGACTTAATCAAAAATAGTGAGGAAGCCAATAACGAGAACACGCTTGATAAGCATTGGGATTGGTTCACCAATACAATGCTTTCTCGTCTTGAAGAAGGCGGCAAGATCATTATCATTATGACGCGCTGGGCCTCTGGTGATTTAGCTGGACGAGCACTCGAGCACTTCGCAGAGGAAAAGAAGAAGATTCAGCATATCTCCATGAAGGCATTACAAGACGATGGAACAATGCTATGTGAAGAAGTCCTCTCCCGCGATTCATACGATATGAAGGTTAGGGCAATGGGTGAAGACATTGCCAGCGCTAACTATCAGCAGGAACCGATTGACTTGAAGGGTAAGTTGTACAGTTCCTTCAAAACGTATACCGAGTTGCCTGCAGATTTCATGGGTATCTATGCTTATTGCGATACAGCAGACCAAGGCGCGGACTACCTGTGCAATATCATTTGGGGTGTTTATCAGAAAGAAGCTTATGTCCTTGATGTTATTTATACAAAAGAACCGATGGAAATCACAGAGCCAGCAGTCGCTAAGGCTCTTTTTGAGTTTAAAGCAAATCGGGCAAGGATTGAGTCGAATAGTGGGGGTCGTTCATTCGCTCGGAATGTGAGACGAATCCTCGAATCCGAAATGAACAGCAATCACACCGACGTAAGTTGGTTCCATCAATCCAAAAACAAGATTGCTCGTATCAATTCAAATGCTACGTGGGTGATGAATCATATCTATTACCCTGTAAATTGGCGTGATCGATGGCCGGACTACTACAAGGCCATGAACGCCTATCAGCGTGAAGGTGAAAACAAGCATGATGATGCACCAGATGCGACAACCGGTGTTGCTGAGACGATGTACATGTTAGGAGGTTGAGAAAGTGGGGTGGTTTAGAAATATGGTCATGAAAATACTTAATATACAGCCTGCTTCCGAATCAAAAACAATTATCATTCGGGAGCCATTAAGTTATGAAACCAATGTGCTACGAAATCGGCTGTGGTATCGTGGCGATCCGTCCGAGTTAGATCAGTTTTATAAACAGACGGCAACCGATTCAGTCGCAAAATCACGCTTCTGGGCAGCTGTACCGTCAGAGGATTTAGCTATCAGGAAGATTCACAGCGGATTGCCTGCAATGATCGTAGAGCGGCTGTCCGATATTGTAGTCGCCGATTTAGACGGTATTGCATTAAAGACTGATGCAGAGACGAAGCTTTGGGAAGAAATTAAAGAGGACAACGATTTCGCCGAGTTGATAGGAGAGTCGATTGTCGATGCTTTAGTTGCTGGGGATGGAGCGTTCAAAATCACGATCGATACAGAAGTAACAAAGTATCCAATCATAGAGTTTTACAGTGGCGAACAAGTCGCTTACAAACGTACACGGAATCGACTGCAAGAAGTCCTCTTCTTCACTGACTACACACACAACGACAAGGACTATCGACTGGAAGAGGCGTTCGGACGCGGCTATATCAAGTATCGTCTGTTCGATGCGGATGGAAAAGAGGTGTCGCTATCAACTTTGCCTGAGACAGTGGATTTAGTTGATGTAACGTTCCCGAGCGATTTCATCATGGCCGTACCACTATCGTTCTTCAAGTCGCCTAAGTGGTCGGGAAGGGGGAAATCCATATTCGACAGCAAGGCTGATAGCTTTGACGCCTTAGACGAGGTAATTAGCCAATGGGTCGATGCAATCCGATCTGGGCGGGTGCAAAAGTACATTCCGGATGATTTAGTTCCAAAGGATCCACATACGGGAGCTCATATCAAACCGAATCCCTTTGACAACCAATTCATCCGTATTGGTTCCGTTATGGCCGAGGATGCAAAAGGGCAAATTGATATGGTTCAACCTGCTATTTTGTACGAAGCGTTTGTAAGTACGTATGCCAATGCCTTGGACATGTGCTTGCAAGGCATCATCAGCCCAGCGACATTAGGCATCGACTTAAAGAAAACGGACAATGCAGAAGCGCAACGAGAAAAGGAAAAGGCTACACTGTACACCCGTGGGAAGATTATCGACACACTCAACGATGTTATTCCACAGGTAGTTGCAACTGTTATGAAAGTTTATGACACAATGCTTAACCGTACTGCGGGCGAATACGAAGTTAGCGTAACATTTGGTGAGTATGCTTCTCCATCATTCGACAGCGTGGTTGAGACGGTTGGAAAGGCAAAGACATTTGGCATCATGTCCGTAGAACAATCCGTTGAGGAACTGTATGGGGACACTTGGACCGATGATGAGAAAGCCGAAGAGATCAAACGTCTGAAAGAAGAAGCAGGCATGACAACGATGGACGAACCAGGAGTAAGAGAATACGATGATCCCCCGGGGGACGGTGATGAGTAATGAAAAAGAAGCCGAATCCCTACGACATCAACCGCATATTTGAGCAGATGACGCTTGATCTTATCGATTCCCTTAAACGGAATTCTCTTCGTCACAAAGTTGAGGAAACGAAAGAGGGTTTCCGTTGGGAACAGTGGCAAAGCGCAAAGTTGAGGGCAATTGGTGAGTATCGCAAACGCAATCGTTCGATTGTCTCGAAATTCTTTCGGAAAGCTGATTCAGTCGTGGATGATGTGCTGATGGATAGCTTCAGGGAAGGGGAGAGGCGTTTCACTTCTGTATGGCGGAGAATGCTTCGAATTGTGCTGAAGCCATTTCGGATTTACGAGGCAATCAAGTTGAAGAGGGCAACAATCACAGGAAAGGTTGAAATGCCTGTTGATTTTACACCGCGCAATTTCAAAGTGCCACACCATATGCTACCGAAAGCACCGATGGAAACTGATTTCTTCCGCATGAATGAGAAGAAACTCAAAGCCTTGCAAGCGTCGGTGAAAGATGATTTGAAGAAAGCTGAGCAGGGTGTCATGCGAAAGATGGATGATGTGTACAAGCAAATCATCTATAAAGCAGAGGTCAACATGGCAGCAGGTGCCAAGACCCTCAATCAGGCAATCGACATGGCAACAAAAGAGTTTCTTGAGAAGGGCATTAATATCATTGAGTATATCGACGGCAGACGTGTCACCATATCGGCCTATGCAGAAATGGCATTGCGGACAGCTTCACAGCGGGCAACCTTCTTAGGAGAGGGCAAGAAGCGTGATGAATGGGGAGTTTATACCGTCCTGATGTCAGCACATGATAATTGCTCACCAATGTGTTTGCCGTACCAAGGAACTGTTATGATCGATGACGTATACACTTCGATCACGAAAGAGAATGCGACTAAGTTGGCCAAAGAGACGGGTTATAAGTTGCTAAGCGAAGCTATGAAGAACTACGCTTTCCATCCGAATTGCCGTCATACCCTTTCTACATTCTTTCCTGGTATCAGCACGGTACCTAAACCTGTCGAAGATGACAAGGCAATTGAACGATACGATGCCGAGCAGAAACAGCGGTACATGGAGCGACAGATTCGCAAGTATAAGCGTTTGCAAGCCGGTTCCGTCGATGAGGTGAATGAATTTCGGTACAAGAAGAAGGTCAAGGAATGGCAAGGTAGATTGGAAGAACATCTTCAGCGAAATGATTTTCTTCGCCGGGATCGGACGAGGGAGAAGGTGGGGTGATGGAATGGCCAACAGTGTTTTGATTACTCTTATTATCTGCTCGACTTTGGTGTTCTTTAGAATAATGGATAACTGGAGGTAGTCGCCAAAGTGCGGCTTTTTATTTTGCATTAAAACTCGTCATTTTGGTATTTATGGACGTTAACTATAAAGACGTCACCGGACACGACCGGGTTAAAAAGTGTAGATGAATGGAGGAAATATAAATGACAAAAGAACAATTGATGGCACTTGGATTGACCGAGGAACAGGCGACTAAGGTTGTCGAAGGGTTTGGAACCATGATCCCCAAGAGCCGTTTCGATGAAGTGAACGATGCTAAAAAGCAACTTGAATCTGATTTGGCTGCTCGTGACACTCAGCTGGAAGATTTGAAAAAGGCTGCCGGAGCAAGTGAAGAACTGAAAGCGCAAATTCAAACGCTTCAAGACGAAAACAAAACGGCGAAAGAGCAATATGAAGCCGAATTAAAGGATTTGACAATGACCAACGCCATCAAACTTGCTTTGAATGGCAAAGTACATGACGAAGACTTGGCGTCTGGTTTAATCGACAAGACGAAGCTTGTATTAGGTGAAGACGGCAAGGTTGTCGGCTTGGACGAGCAATTGAATAGCTTGAAAGAATCGAAGGCGTTTCTTTTCAAATCTGATGAACCGCAACAACCAGGCTTCAAAGGCAAGATTGGAAGCGACGGTCAAGGGACTCCACCAAGCGACAACGCTCCCTCATTGATAGATGCGATTTCTTCACATTTCAGCACACTAAAATAAAATTGAAAAGGATGATTTAAATGCCAGTAACATTAGCAGAAGCAAAAAAAGACGTACAAGATCACTTGACAATGGGGGTTATTGACGAGTTCAGAAAGAATAACTTCCTGCTCGACAATCTTACATTCGACGATGCTGTATCACCAACAGGCGGCGGTGCTACATTGACGTATGGATATACTCGCCTCATCTCACAACCAACAGCCCAATTCCGTGAGGTCAACTCGGAATACATTCCACAGGAAGTTTCAAAGCAACGTTACAATGTTGATTTGAAAGTATTTGGTGGAGCATTCGAGATTGACCGAATTATTGCAGGCATGGGCGGTATTGTAAGTGAGGTTGATTTGCAAATGCGTCAGAAAATCAAGGCGGCACAAGCTTTGTTTAATGACACAGTTATCAATGGTGACAGTGCAGTGGATGCAAAGGCATTCGACGGACTGGAAAAGGCACTAACGGGATCAAGCACGGAATATAAGCCGGGAGTCATTGACCTTTCTTCTTCTACAGCAGTAACTGAAAACTACGTTCAATTCCTCGATGAATTAGACGAGTTTTTGATGGGCTTAGATGGCACGCCATCCGCAATCATGGGTAACACAAAATTGATTGCTAAACTTCGAGCGGCTGCTCGTCGTGCAAGTATGTATACGACAACTAAGAATGAATTCGGCGAACAAGTCGAGTCATACGGCGTCATTCCATTCGTTGACCTTGGAGCAAAAGCAGGTTCGAACAACCCAGTTGTTGGTGTAGACGGCAACGGAGAAACGTCACTATATGCTGTCCGTTTGGGTCTTGATGGATTCCACGGCGTTTCTATGGCTGGGCATCCACCAGTCCGCACATGGTTGCCTGATTTCAGCACAGCTGGGGCGGTCAAAAAAGGAGAAGTGGAAATGGTGTCCGCTGTTGCGCTAAAAGCGACAAAGGCTGCAGGCGTAATGCGCGGCATTAAAGTTCAATAAGGAGGGCATGCAGAATGACGAAATACAAAGATGATTTAGAAAATGGTTATGTGAATGGCTATTACGTCGGCAAGTCGATGGGAGCAAAAACCCCTGACGCTTTAGATCAACCCGACGATGACGGTTACAAAATGTATCGCGAATTTGAGCGATTTGGTACAGTGACACAGGACGCAGCCACTCCGGGCTATCCCGAGCCGTTAGAGAACGATGAGGGCGGTTCTGTTCCTCCTGAAGGAGGAGAAGAATAAGTGGCTAAAATCCTTGCACCGAACAAACAATACACCGGTTTATCAGTCGGTGTTTCTTTTGTAAATGGTGTCGGAGAGACCGATGATCCATATTTAATTCGATGGTTTGAAAACAAAGGTTATATAGTTGATTCGCATGATGTGACTAAAGAGGAAACAGAGACGAAGAAGAAAACTGATACCAAAGTTAAGAGCAAGAAAGACGCTGAAAAAGCAGAAAAGAAATAAGGCGGTGATGGCATGTACGCTACACCAGAAGATTATAAGAAGTATGGAGACGGGCTAATTCCGGATGAACAACTGGAAAAGGCCCTTTCTCGTGCTTCCGATCAGATTGATTCATTGACCTATAACCGTATTGTTGCAAAAGGTTTCGACCACCTGACACCATTCCAACAAACCAATATTAAAAAGTCCGTCTGTCGTCAGGCGGATTTTTTCTTTCAATATGGCGGCTTTTTAAACATGCCATTATCTGGCTACAGTGCAGGAAGTGTCAGCCTATCGTTTAACGCTGTTGAAGGTGGCGGAGGTATCCAAACATCAGAAGGTGTTATGAACCTGTTGAGTGCAACGGGGCTGACGAGTAGGAGGCTGTAATTATGCTAATACGCGGCAAACTACCATTTCCTAAATGGATTCTAAACACTCCTGTGAAAGTTTATCAAACCGAAATGTCAGAAGATGGCGAACCCGTTGAAACAGTAATGTACGATGGGCTTGCTTGTTATGACGAGAAGCAAAGGCAGGTCATGAATGCTGAACGGCAATTGGTGCTCTTATCCGGCAAGGTCATCATCGAGGGTGATATTCTTCCCGGAAAGGTGATTGAGGGCATTGTAAAGATTGGGGAAGTAGAGAAGAAAATCTATGGAGCGCAACGACCACGCAATCCTGACGGGTCCGTATTCTCAACGGAGTTGGATTTGTCATGATTGTAAAATCGACAGTCACGCTAAACCAATCAGCCATGAAACAGCTGGAAGCAGCTCAACTGGAAGCCCTCGAAATGACAGGCGAAGCAATTATGACAGACATAGTCACTTCGCAGGTTGTACCTAAACAAACCGGAGAATTGGAGCGTAGTGGTTTTGTCGATACGTCCTTGCTCAAACAAATGAAAATTAAAATCGTATACGACACTCCATATGGACGGCGGCTTTATTGGCATCCAGAATACAATTTCCGCACAGATAAGAACCCTAATGCACAAGGAAAATGGATGGAGTCATATCAGAGTGGCGAAAAGCAAGGCTTTGCCCGTAAAGCGTTTGGAGCTTTCTTAAAGCAACACAGTAAGGGGTTGATTAAATGACATTGGCGGAAATCCGTGAATGGCTAAAAACCCAAGTTGATTGTCCTCAATGGTACATCGGCAAGATTGATGGTAGTAAGCCGGAGTGCATCGGCATTTATAGCGCAACGGGTCCAGCTCCACGTATTGCGGTAGGCGGGCTCTCTAATACTGGTTACGCTACTAAAGCTGTCTCCATCCTCGTCCATTGGGGCAAGAATGCAGATAAAGCTGAACAAAAAGCACAGGAAGTCTATAACGCTATGTTCGGGCAAAAAGCTGTCATTGGAGGCAAGCGGGTTATCATGTTTCAGATGAAAACAGACGGTCCTGTTGGCGTAGGAACTGACAGCGAAGGCATTTATGAGTACGTCATTGAAGTAAATATATTACACGAAAGGTAGGAATGAAAATGGCTCAAAATTTAGGGGTTTATCCTGTATTTGATATTGAGTTTAAAGTGGGAATACAGGGAAGAGAGAGCTCGGCATCAGATATGGTCGTTGTTAAGGAAATGGAAACATTTTCACCTTCCATCGACACAAACATTGAAGAGTGGACGCCGATGGATACTGCAGGTTGGGCTCGACGTTTAGCAACCGGGAAGGGGTTTGCTATCACTTTAAATGGTAAGCGACATGAAGGGGATCCTGGTAATGACTATATCGCAGGATTGGCATGGAAGAGTGGAACAGACCTGTCAACTAAAGCTGAAATTGTTTTTCCAGACGGTGATAAACTCACATTTGATTGCGTAGTTAACGTAACTACTCCATTCGGTGGAGATTCCACAAACGTATCAGGCTTAGAATTTGAACTACAATCTGATGGAAAACCGGAATATGTTCCGGCAGGGGGAGGAGTTTAATAATGAGTAAACAAATCGATATTTCAGCACGCTTATCAAATAAACGACCAACGCTTAAATTATCCGACGACATGATCTATGAAGTGAATAACCGAAAAAGCACAATGCTCATTTTGAATCAGAAAATGAAGAATACTGATTTAAATGACATTGCAGAAGTTGATGAAATACTTACGGTTTTGCTCGGTAAGAAAGCAGTAAGAGAAATCAATGAAATGGATCCTTCGCTTGCAGGTTTCCAAGCCATTATGATGGGTGCAATGGCTGCTGTTATGGACGAGGATTTGGAGGTAGTCGAGAAACGATTTCAACAATCCGCAGAAGCCGAGTAATGATTGGTATGACTTATACGAGGATTGGAGCCTTATAGAGGCTTCTTTCGCTCAACAATACGGCATTCGTTTACGTGCTGAGGAAGATATGTCTTGGGGAGAATTCACAACACTTTTATCAGGAATCATGCCTGAAACTCCGCTCGGGCAAATTGTCACGATTCGTTCAGAGAATGACAAAGACATGCTGAAAAACTTTAATGCAGCTCAACATAAAATCCGAAATGAATGGCGGAGTCGTATGAACAAAATGGTTGCTTCGGATAAAAAAGAAGCAGCAAAACAAGTTGCGAATTTCCAACAAGCCATGAAAGCCGTATTTTCAAGATAAAAGCATCCTTCGGGGTGCTTTTTTATTTGGTCGGAACGGAGGTGAAATGAATGACGGAAAGCGTCGGGAAAATCAGTCTTGATATTGATCTACGGTCCGACTTAAACAAGCAGATCAATCACATTGCGGGTAATATCGGAACGCAACTATCAAAAACTCTCCAACAGCATGTTAAGGGCACGATGAATGGCATGAAGAGAACTATGTCTACTTTTCAAATCCCGAAGAAAACTTTTTCGATGCCAAAGAAATCTTATTCGCCATCGAAGACCACCGAGGCGGATACTGATGCATCAGCGATTGAAAGTCTTAACTCGGTGTTGGACAACACGAATGCGAAGATCGATATACAAAAACAAAAGCTTGCCGAATTAAAAGCACAAATGAATGCTGGAATTTCTGACGGTGCTAAGGCAGAGATCGAGCAATTGGAACGTGTCATGCAATCGTCTGAGGGCAGAATTAATGCTTTGACGACAAAGCTGAATGACCTGAAACACTCCTATGATAACGCGGTATCTCCAACTCGCCAGAATAAGTTACTGGATGAAATCTCGAAGACTGAGATGCAGATTTCAAGTCTTATGAACAAATCAGATAAGGCCAACCAAAAGATCATCCAATTGGAGTCCGGTTTTAGCCAAGACAAAAAGAATGCATTGCTTGAAAAAATCGTCAATACAGAAGCTTCCTTGCTACGACTTGGTGAGCGTGCTGAAAAGACGAAAGACAAAATGGCGCAATTGGAAAATGGTATGAATAACGCTGGGAGAGATGCCGGAAAAGCTGAAAGGCCAATACGTAAGTTAACTGGATCGTTAGGCAAAGCAGAGAAGGCGGCTAAGAAAACAGGATCTTCTTTTTCACTTATGGGACGACAAGGAAATAATATGGCGAGGTCGTTCCAACAGGCCCTTACACGAATCCTTAAACAGGTTCTCGTCTTTGCGATTTTGTACAAGGCCATTCGAGGATTCACGTCTTACTTAGGGTCCGCGTTAAAAACGAACGATCAGTTTATGCACTCCTTAGGGCAAATACGGACAAATCTGCAAGTCGCATTCATGCCGATCTACCAAGCTATACTACCCGCGCTTAATGCGTTAATGCGTGGGTTAGCAACTGTAACAGCATATATCGCCAGCTTCATTAGTGCAATTTTTGGTAAGACCTATAAGCAATCCTATCAGGCGGCACAAGGGCTTAATACAGCGAGAGCGGCAATGGAGGGCTATGGTGGTGCAGCCAAGAAAGCGGCTAAGGATGCAAAAAAGGCAAGCCTCGGTTTAGCTGGGTTTGATGAAATTAACACTCTTGCTTTTCAGGATGACAATGACGATGCAGGAGGGGGCGGTGGTGGAGGCGGTTCCGGTGGTGGAATCGCACCATTAATTGAACCGGACCTTGATACATCGTTAATCGATGAAAAGATGGCAGAACTACTTGGAAGTGTAAAACGACTCCTTGAACCTACTATCGAATCACTAAAAAATCTTTGGAAAGCAATGGATCCGTTTAAGGCGTTTGTAGCAAAAGGTGCTGTTGATTTTTATGAGTTGTTTTTAAAGCCGATAGGTTTATGGACGTTCGGGGAAGGGCTGCCAAAATTCTTCGACATATTGGCGGCTGGATTTAGTGCAGTGAACTGGCCACTTATCAATGAAGGGCTAAGAGGTCTATGGAATGCTTTAACACCATTTTCAATCATGGTGGGAGAGGGCTTGCTATGGTTTATGGAAATGGTTCTGTTGCCGTTAGGGGTTTGGACAATGAATATGGTTGTACCTTTATTCCTCGAAATGTTAACGGCAGCAATAAACTTAATTACAATTGCCTTGATTGCATTGAAACCTTTAGGGTTATGGTTGTTCTCTATGTTCTTAGAACCTCTTGCTAAGTGGACAGGAGGTATGATTGTAGCAATTTTACAATCTATTGTAGCAGCACTTACGGGCTTCGGAAATTGGATAAAAAACAACCAAAAACAGTTTGAAAACATAGTTATTGTGGTTGGTAGTTTTGCAGTTGCGTTAGGTGTTGTAATGGGCGCTATAAAGGCATGGGCAGTAGCAACAGGCGCAGCGTCTGCAATAGCAGCTGGATTCGGTGCGACAATCGCTGCATTAACTTCACCTATTGGAATAGCGGTCACGGCTATTGGCTCCTTAATTGCTATTGGCGTTTTAGTCATGAGGAATTGGGATGATCTAAGTGACAAAACAAAGGAAGTTTTCACACGAATCCATAAAGACATCATCAAACCTTCTATCGATCTTGTGAGGAAAATCATCAAAGACATGATCGACATCGTAACAGGTTGGTGGGATAAATGGGGTAAAAGTCTCGTCAACGGAATTAAGGATGCAACGAAAAATATCGGTACGCTATTTACAAATTTATGGGTGAATCTTCTTCAGCCATTAATTACAAAAATGTTAGAAACGATGACCAAACTTTGGGATAAACACCTCAAAGGATTGATAAAGGAGATTGGTGATTTTGTTGGCAAGTTGATTACTGCTGCTCTTGATATTAATAACAAATTCATCATGCCGATTGTGAACTGGCTTGTAAAAACGCTCGGCCCGATTTTCGTAGAGGTTTTTAATGGGGTCATGGATATTGTCGGAAATGCTTTAGGTGCCATAATCGACGCGGCCAAAGGAATTATTAAAGCATTAGGGGGCATTGTTGATTTTATCGCAGGTGTCTTCACGGGCGATTGGGAACGAGCATGGAATGGTATCAAGACTTTCATGTCAGGGATTGGTGACGCACTTGTATCAATCTTCAAAGGCTCAGTCAATATGATTATCGATGCTTTCAACTTCATGATTCGTCAATTAAATCGATTGAAAATCGATATCCCTGATTGGGTTCCAGGATTCGGCGGGGAATCTTTCGGTATTAATATCCCGAGCATACCAAAACTTGCACGTGGAGGTATCATAGACCAACCGACACTGGCAATGGTCGGGGAAGCAGGAACTGAGGCAGTGATGCCGCTTGAAAACAATACAGGTTGGATCAGTAATCTTGCAGGGCAAATTGCAGGGCAGATGGGAGATACAGGCGGAGCAGGAAGCGAAATGATTGTAGAAGTATTGTTAATGATTCTTGCTGCTATTGAAAAGCAGAATCAACGACAAGACGGACCAGAACCGACATGGAAGTTGGATGGAACTACATTCGCTCGCCTAATAGCACCATATCTCGCAAAAGAAGAACAACGTATGGGGTCATCCATTATTAAACCAATCTAAAGGAGTGGGGGCTAATGATTAAAATCAACGGCAGGGCAATCCCTGCTCCTACGGAATTTTCGGTAGGTATTCAAGATATATCGAAAGCGGAACGGAATGCTCGTGGCGAAATGATTATTGAGCGTATCGCCACAAAACGAAAGCTTGAAATGTCTTGGGAGTATTTAAGTAGATCGGAACAACAACAATTACTGAACGCGGTTTCTCCTGTTTTCTTCAACGTTGAATATCCAGATCCTCAGACGGGTGCAATCAAGACTGGCACTTTTTATAGCGGAGATCGCAATATCGGTGCACTTGACTACAACAATGGGAATATCCGATGGAAAAACTGCAGTTTCAATGTGATCGAAAGGTAGGTGCGAATCAGTGAATGAAGTCAGTCGGGAATTTAAACAAGCCGTTTACGCACCTATCCGTAAAGCGGATGCAAAGGTCCATTTCGAAATCCTTGATAATGCGGCATACAGTGATAGGACAGTGACACCCTCATCCGAAGCACCTATCAGTCGTAAGGACCAAGTTACAAATAAGGTTCGTTCCATGTCCCATAAATACGCAACGTTTGAGCAGGACTATTTCCGATTAGATGGCAGTTTTCGCATTCCTCCACGACCAAATGAGGGCGACAGTGAATTGGGTTGGTGGAGTGGTGATCTGTGCAATGCTAATGGCGTGTTTGAGCATCCCCAATCACTAACGCTCACTTTTGACGATGACCACGACTCAATGGGTTTGACTATACATTTCGATAACCTTACACGTGAATATCCGGTTGACTTTGATATTGATGTTTACGGTCCGGCTGATGTACCTATAGCATCGGAAAAGGTAAGGGGTAATGCAGGAACTTCCTATGCGTGGGTTCACGGATTGGACGCTTACAATAAGATTGTGATTACCGTCCTGAGATGGGCTAAACCATATCGACGTGCACGGATTGTTGAAATCGACTTTGGAATTGTGAAGATTTATGAAGGCGACAAACTCATTCAGTTAAATCTCATTGAGCAAATGAATGTGGTAGGAGACACACTCCCGGCCAACGAGTTGAAATTTACAATCGATAATTCAAGTAAGGAGTTTAATATCCTCAATCCGGATGGTTTTTATCGTTTCCTCAAAGAACGGCAGGAATTAAGCGTGTCGATCGGCATTGAAATTGAAGAAGACGTGTTTGAGTATGTGACGACGAAAGGCTACTATCTAACCGATTGGCAGTCGGACGAGGGTGCGCTTACTACCACTTTCACGGCGCGAAACATTTTCGAGCTGCTTGAAAAGGAATACATTCAGTCGGCCATCTTTACGAACCTTTATGATCTTGCCGAAGATGTTGTGATTAAAGCGGGCGTACCTAAATACGAGATTGACCGAACCCTTAAAGATATTCCAACAACGGGATTTCCTGAGAAGTTGACGTATCGGAAAGCCTTGCAATGTATTGGAATCGCTAGTAAAAGTGCAGTGTATCAGGATAGAAACGGCGTGCTGATAATCAAGCCGTTCGTCATCTTGGATGAAAGCACAAGCTATATCCTCTTTGTGGGTCCTGACATGTTCACCGGGATGGTCACACCTACCGTTTACAGCGGATACGACATGCTCAATATCACGTTCGATAACGTGTATTCAGAGCCTCAGATTAAGTTAGACCAATTGATACAATCGATGATTATGACAGTATATATCAATGGGGAGAAAGAGGAGCATGTTTTCTCTAATCCATCCACAGACGAAGGCGTAAGTGTAAAATGTGACAATCCGCTTATCAATTCAATCGAGCATGCATCTGATGTCGCGAATTGGATCATTGAAGAAAGTAATCTACGTGCATTGTATCAAGTCAACTGGCGACAGAATCCTGCGTTGGAATGCGGGGATATCGTGATAATAGAGGATAGCTTCGGAGCCGAAAAACAAAGCCGTATCATAAAACAAGAATTCGAATTTCAAGGATATCTATCTGGGAAAACGGAAACAAAGGGTGGTGTGTAATGGCGAATTGGATAGAGCCTAAACTTGAGTGGACAGGGACCGATTATTACAATTTTGAAGATCTTAATAGAGTTGAAAATAATACGGAAGTTGTCGCAGGATTGGTTGAGTATTTTATTGAATTACCTCCACTTGAATTTGTAACTGATCGTGATATGAAGCGTATCGAATTTGCTGATAGCTTGAATCGTATTGAAATCAATCAAGATGTATTGCGGCAACGTTTTACACCTGTTGGTTGGCTCATTAACAAAACGGATTGGGAAGCTAATGCGCCTTTCTCCTTTAGCGATGCTATGAGATTGGAGCACAATTTGAATTTACTTTATCAGCACTACAAAGGCAACGCGGAAGCCGTGCCAATCTGTGGTGCTTTTATTTGTGGAGAGGAAGTGATTTAACATGGCTTATCAGCCAACTGATTGGAAAAACAGAGAAGTGGAGCGACCGAGGACGTTTATGCTTCAAAACAATGATGATGGAACGATAACTTTGATTCCGGCTGAGGGGAAGGTGACAGAGCCGGGAACTCCGATTGTGGCTCCACTCATGAATAAGATTGAGGATCAGCTTGTTGTTTTGGATGAATTCGCAGAATCCAAAGGGAGACCAAACGGAATTGCAACTCTAGACGGAAGTGGTAGCGTACCGATGGATCAATTGCAAAATGTTCCTTTACCACAGGACGCAACTACAAGTCGTAAAGGGGTTGTGCAACTTGATGACACAGTGAATAGTAACTCTAAGGCAAAAGCAGCCACAGCTAATGCGGTTAAGCAGGTTAACGATAAATTAACCAGCGAAGATATTGCTATCGGAACTGGTGCTAAATTTAGCAATAATACCGGTGCTGGTGCAATAGCGTTAGGTAGTTATTCCGTTTCATATCGGAGTTCATTATCACCTGGAATAGCGATAGGTGCTTTAGCCGAGGCGAACAATCACGGAACAGTAGCAATAGGATTCGAAGCTAATAGCCCTAACTTGAATGAAGGAGTATTAGGCGTCGGTTCCTCTATAACCTATGGACCAAAAATTTGGAAAGTACCGGGAGAATTATCCGTTACTGGAACTAAAAAGTTTGAAATGCCGCATCCACATCCTGACAAGAAAGACACTCATATTATTCGTCATGGTGCGGTTGAGTCACCAACAGCAGGCGATAATCTATATCGTTATGTAGTCCGTTCGTCAAAAACAAACGATATACAATATATCGATCTACCTGATTACTTTGTGTGGCTTAATAAAAATGTGCAAGTCTTTGTGACACCACAAGGGCATTTCGGCAACGGTTATGGCATCTTTAACAAAGTGGACGAAAGATTAGAAATCCACTGTCAAACCGAAGGTGAATACAATGTCCTTGTCATCGGCACACGTAACGACGACCATGAATCCGTCCAGACTTGGGACATTAAAGGCGTAGAGCGTGAAATCGGCGAATCGTGGACTGGGGAAACTTATGTCTTTGAGGATGAAGAATTTATTACAGACAATGAATATTTAGAGGAGGTCGTAGCATGAACATTGTAATTACAAGCAGTAAACTACAATACAAAGCAAACGATGGAGGAATAAGTAGACGTATTCCCGAGCATTTCGTGAAGCGATCCGTCATTTTTGAAGTGGACGGGGAAGAACGAAGGATTGATATTGTTAAGTCGGCTCTGCCAATATCAGCGACGGAAGATGAAGTTGTTGCATATATTGCGGATAACCTTTCCGAATCTACCGTCACGCAGCAAGAATTGAAGAAGCTACAAGAAACGGTAGATCAACTTGTTCTCGATCAATTGATGAGGGGGATGGCATAATGTTTTGGACACTACAACGATTGTATAATAGCGGTCAGTTGGACAAACAAGGTTTGAAAGTTGCTGTTTTTGAAAAGGGTTGGATTGCGCCGGAACAATTTAAAGAAATAACGGGAGAGGATATTAATGAAAGCAGTGATTAATGGAATTACATTAGAAGGTACGCCTGAGGAATTTGTTCAATTCTTCGAACTGAAAGGACGAAATTCTTCAGTTTCAGGTCGCTTTCTAGGAAGTTCGCCTATTACTTCAAATAAGCCAAATATAAAGCTAACATTAGCACGATCGGAAGCTTCATCTATGTTTTAAAGAGTAATCTCTTAACCGATTTGACGGAAGAAATATTAGAAGACAACACTTATTAACGCCAACTAAGGCGTATTTTTTATGCCTAAAAGAAGGGAAACAGTCCATTTTCATTGAATACTGCTCTTATTAGGGTATAGGAGTGGTGATATCAATGAGTACAAAAGAATCGAAAGAACTTCTCTCGGAACACTTGGGACGACTTGAAAATAATCACTATGCAATCGAGAAGTCGAGGGTAAGATTAGATGCGGCAATTGAAAGAAGAGATAACAAGGAAATATACACAGCAATAGGTGAATTGCTTTTATGGACATTGACTACAGAGGAATGGCACTGGAAGCATAATAAGACACTCAATAAAAGAAGGAATAGGAATAAAAATGGACAGGTTCTTTTAGGATTAAGATTTGCATATAATGCAATGAAGCATAACATGAATTTCTATGAGATTCATTACGATAATACAAAAGGTTTTTCATTTCCCTTCTCGTTTCCAATCCATTTCGAAATAAAAAACATTCTTTGGGTTAAAACGGATGAAAAGTTTGAATACACGAACGATTTTCATAATGTGAAGGAGGAAAATTATAAGAAGCAATTATCGAACTATAGAAGATATATTGAGGGTAAGGATGTTTCGATAACCTTTGACAAAGCAATAGAATTTCTACGTGAAGAATACGAAAGAATTAAGTAAGAACGTCCTTCGGGGCGTTCTTTTTATTTTGTCGAAAAAGGAAGTGATTTAATGGCAGACAAGGATATGCAAATGATCATTGAAATGAAAGAAGACATTGCCAGCATTAAGACTTTGCTAAACACAATGGCAAAAACCAACGATACAGCAAAAGAAGCTTTACAATCGTCCAAATCAGCTCACCATCGTTTGGACAAGATCGACAAAATAATCTTTTGGTCAGCAACAACGATTATTGGAACAGTCGTAATAGCTATGATCGCGTTACTTTGGCAAAACACACAATAATATCGGAGGTCATTAAATTGAAAATCAACTGGAAAGTACGTTTTAAAAACCCATTATTCATTGCACAAATTGTATTGGCTATTGGAGCACCATTGTTAGCATATTACGGATTGACCGCACAGGACCTTACTACATGGGGTTCTGTTTTAACTTTGATTTGGAATGGAGTAAGTAATCCTTATGTATTTGGGATGATTCTTATTAGTTTGTACAATGCACTGAATGATCCTACCGTATCCGGCTTGTCAGATAGCGAACAAGCTCTCCTATATGAGCGACCAAAAAAGGAGTCGAAGTGACATGGCAACAATCAAAGATCTTCGCCCAATCACGCCAAGAACGAACGGCACACGGAAGCTATCGGCAATTAAAAATATTGCCCGGCATCATTCGGCCACGACGTCCGGAAGCTGGGCCTCCTTTTGGCCACACTGGAATAAAACAAATGGATGGGGAACTGGCGGCTACCATGAAATCATTCTGCGGGATGGAACGGTTGAACTTTGCTATGATCCGGAAGAAATCACAAATGGTGTAGGTGGTCAAAACTCTTACATCTATAACATCTGCCTTGTTGGCAATGGATCCTTTACTCCTGAGCAAGAAAAGACGTTTGACGAGCGGGCACGGTATTGGATGCAACGATTAGGACTACCAGCGAGCGCTGTTAAAGGGCATAATGAGTTTCCTAAACAAAATACAAGTTGTCCGGGAATTGATATGGATACTGTGCGAGCTCGTTTGAGCGGTGCTTCTATAGCAAAGGAGGCTAATGGAGAAATGGTCTTTTCCAGTCCGTCTTTAAAAGAAGAAATTGAAATGACGCTTGGTTCCAAGGCGAGACGGCAAATGATTGTGGACCAGGCTATTGCCGCAGGCTACAGCAAGATTTGGCAAGAAAAACTG
The DNA here is from genome assembly GCF_037144575.1 of Sporosarcina sp. USHLN248. Lineage (NCBI taxonomy): Bacteria > Bacillati > Bacillota > Bacilli > Caryophanales > Caryophanaceae > Sporosarcina > Sporosarcina sp. USHLN248. The sequence continues at coordinate 56,662 of NZ_JBBCZC010000008.1, read as the reverse complement.
GACAATAAAACCATCACGAATGATGACCTATTGGCTCTTGGAGCTGGAACATCGGTAAGAAATAGTATGATAAAAGTTGAGGATAACAAAGTGAAATGATATGATGCAAATATAACCGTCAGAAGTTCATCACTACGTAATGATAACTGTAAAAAGCGCCCTGTCCATTGTGGATGAGGGTGCTTTTTTATTTCAATCAAAAAGAATGACTTCTTCAATGGATGGGATATGAATCGGAACGGATTCAGTTCGGCAGGCGGGTGAGGGGTTTGTTTATTGCAAAGAGTGTAATAAAGAAAACGAAGTGGATATACATATTGAGCTTGTTTGAAAAATAAACAGCACCCTGTCCGCCTGGACGGGGTGCTGTTAAAGTTTGATAACTATCGATTTGTTTTTGAATAGATAAATAATCAAAAACAAAAGGAAAATTAGGGCTGGCAAAAGTAAGATGAAGCCAACAATTAAATAATTGCTATACCCAGCTACCCATTCTTGGAAATTGGTTAAAACTATTTTGTTGCTGAATAAAACTGAAATAAACATTAAATACATAAAGAATATTATAGCTACGGTGAAGCCGAAGTGAGACGATAGAATGCTGACAACTTTATAGTCTCTTTTCCTTTTGGTCATGCTATCGACAATTATAGAAATCCATCGCATTAAAATAAACAACATTGATAGTGTTGCAACAGCAAACATTGAGAAAAAGATAGTTGCTTTCCATGTAGCTATTGTATTTAAAGCTGATATTGAGAACTCTAAGAGTTTTAAGCCTCCAAACATGCTAAAAACAATTGCTGTAAATATTCCTAATACTGTAATGAAATTTGAATAAACTTTATCTAGTAAGCTATCTGTTTGATCTTTAAGGGAAGTGATTTTTTCTTCAATACTGTTAATTGTATAGTTATTTCTATCCAACGCTCTTTCAGTAATTTCAAACTCACTTCTAGCGCGATTTCTCATCTCTTCAATTTGATAAGCAGCTAACATTAGGTGGTCTATTAACTTATAGAAATATCGAGAAAGTAGTACGTTTTGCTCGAGTTCCTCTCCGTGATATTCTTCTACTAACTCCCTGATTTCATCAATAATCAGAACTAACCCCTCAAAACTACCTATTCCTTCATCGAAAACAAATCTAGTTATAGCTGAGTATTGTATTGCTTCACCTGGAAATTTGACATTCCTTAATTCCCTTATAAAAGCATCTACTTTATCAGTAGGATGATCTTCGTTTTCGGTCTTTGGAGATAGATTTAACGCATTAGAAAAAGGATCTATCTTTTCAGGGACTTTGCTCTCTGAATTACTTAAAGAGGCAACATTTAGCGCGTTAATTAGTTCTTCCAATGAATTTGTTACAGGTGTAATATCGAGCTTAGTCATCTTTTTGCACAAATTCCTTCGCTATTTCTTCTTCTTTGTAAGGCGGGACGTACCTTCTAGCTAAAATATCATCTCTGTAATCATTCCAAGAAGGGAGACGGTGAGTAATTTCCACTAATTCGAATGGATCTACTTTCAAAAACTTTAAGATATATTCATTATAAGTATCCAGCTTTTTATTGTCAGTAGCATGAACATCTTGTATCGGATTAGGACCGAATACGTTGTAAGAGTAATAAATATCCTCAACGACAGGTCCATATGTCCAGCGGCTAAAAGGAAGATCATAAACTATTTTAGTGGTTACTTTTCCTTTATGTACATCATCTAAGTTTTTTCCAAAGATAAAAAACATGATTTTTTGAAGTTGTAAATTTGTTATATCTGTTTTTTCATCCGAGGCGACTTTAATGATATGATTAGCTAAATCTCTAATACCAACCATTTGAATTCCTCCCTAATTCAGATAATTCAGTCATGAATTGTCCTATAATAAATATACCTCATGTAAAGAAAAAATGATATACAAAAGTGTATACAAAACACTATACAAACCACGTTCGTTAAAATTTTGACAAAGTTTTTATGTGCTTATAGATATTTTACCCTTTCAAACGGCTTGAAACAAGAACATTTGTTCTTTATATTATATTAAAGGACTTAATGATGTGTTCGGTCCTGATACAGTACGTACTTAAAGGAGAGATTATGTGAGTAAAGTTCAAAATGATATCAAAGACCGTGGCCGTATTAAATGGACAGCAATGATGCTGCCAGAACATATTCAAGCGTTAAGAAAAATGAACGAAGAAAACGACTACGTAGAACGCCCAGAACTAACTGAGTGGGAATTACAGGGCCTGCAGGGAGAGTTAGAAAGGGCATTTGTACAAAAAATCGATACAATAGTAACGACTTGGAAGGACGGAAAGACATCGCCGTACATCGGAAAAATAACTAAACTTGATCCGATTCACGGATTAATTTCAATTGATGGACCATACGGTTCAGATCACATTCCGGTAGGTAATATCGTAAAAGTACATAGCATGTAAAAAGTAGAGGGGGCTTATGCCTCCTCTACTTTTTTACAGCGTGTGCCCGATGTGCCAAGTGTGTGCCCAATAGCAGACCTTTAATTAAATTTAGGTACCTGAAATGACAGTTAATGACACCGATATGCCCAACAAATGCCGTCATTAAAGGACTTTGGGAATCTGTGAATTTATGTGACACCAAAGAGATTAACGCTGGCAGTGTGAAGGTCACCGGTTCGAACCCGGTATGCTCCATCATAAGTAACACCCCTTGAACCCTTGATGGATAAGGGTTCTTTTTAATTTTTGCTTTCAAATTATTGATGTAAAACGATGTGTAGATCGAGCGTTGATGTAAAATTGATGTAAAATTATACGATAAATGAAATCAAAGCATGATAAAAGGTATGATAAGTTATAGACAAGGCATAATGGGTTGAGGGTAAATCTAAAGAGAAACTTGTGGAATCCCATACAGTGTTGGTTATGGCTGAAAGAATGAAGCGGAAGAAGTGCCGGAACAACAAAAGTGATTGGTGGGGTAGATTGCCCAATACGAAGCGAAGTTGAAATTGAAATCGCTAGACGTACAATCGAAGCTATTGGTTAACTGTTAACGCCCAACTCAGGCGTATTTTTTATGCAATAGGAAGGATTGTCACACCTTTTGTCGAATAGTAAGAAAAAGGGGTGATGAAATGGACGCAAAAGCAGTTCTAAGCGCGATTGCTAGCGGCGATTATTTATTGGAATTAAACATCCATAACGATGTTCCTACAGACACGGTTATTGTTGGTGCTGTATCTGAGAAGGCAAATCCGGAAGGCCTTGGTCGACGTGAATTCGCTTTTAGAGGAGAAGAACAAGCCGAGCTTTTGAAAGGGATTGCAGAAATATTAAATAAGCCTCGAACGGCTGTCTGGGGCTAAGAGCTTCGAAGAACGTCCACACGGGCGTTCTTTTTAAATTGATTGGATGATTAGGTAGGTGTTGCAACCATGCTTGACAAATAATTTGCTAAGACACGACTGCAACTTTATGTGATACCCTTTAAGTAATCAGAAAACTTGGAGGGTTATAAGGATGACGATAACAATTGAAATGAGTAAAGAGGCTTATCAGGTAGCAAAAAGAGTATATTCAGGTCGAATGAGCAGAAGTGAAGGGAAGCTTGAGATTAACAGGATTACAGGTATGTCAGAAGGATCTGCACAGTGTTTTATTACAATATTTCTTGCCATGATGGATGGAGAAGAGTATAAGAGGGCATTTAATAATGCTACAAACAGATTCCTGATTGAAAGTATTAGACGAGATTATGGTGAAGAATACTATAAAAATGCGATAAATGCTGCTCAAAAGCATGTAGATTATTACTCTACTTTAGGCAAAGGTCATTTAAGGGGGTTACAACAAATAATAGATCAAATGAAAAAGGAAGACTAATTATAAGACGTCCACTCAGTCATTCTTTTTATTTACCAAAAGTAAGGAGTGAACAATATGGGAAGCGTTAATTCTTAAGGTTTAGAGATAGTACACATGTGTTTATTCAAGGGAGTAAAGTTTTTGCATCTGTTATTGTTACTTATATTACTGGACACCATCACGGGACTGTTCAAAGCGACAAAGAATCAAAACGTGTGAGACTGTAAGAGTGTATTTGGCTACGCTAGAAAGTTGCTCGTACTGATTGTAATCGCTATTGCGAATATCATGGACCAAATCCTAAATTTTGACGGAGCACTAGTCTTTTCGACAGTGCTTTTTTATATTGCCTACATTGGAAAATGTGCTTTTTTCCGACACTACGATCTGGTTATAAACTGTCGCCAGCAAAAGCTCTCATGTTCCATTACAAGGCTAATAGCGGGAAAACGGCTGACAACCATTTCACATACTGCAATAATCCGAAAGATGCTCATATTTTTGTCAATCGACATAAAGCGCTGGAAATCATTTCTCTGAAAGAAGTGGCTTTTCCGCTTTCCGATTATTGGTGTAAAACGAGCGTTATTGTAAAACTGGTGTAACTGTTTAAGATAAATGAAATCAAGGCGTGAAAGATATGATCAGTTAAGAAAAGATATAGTGCAAAACGATGAAGCGGATGGATACACATTTACCGCTTCATCGTTTTATTTTGTATTTTTTTATCTGTAAACAAAATCTCAAAAGTATCTCCGGCCATTTTATCAGCTGTTCGTAATACGTGCCCGTAAGTATCCATGGTAATTCTGATTGAGCTGTGACCGAAACGTTCCGAAATAACTTTCGCGTGTACGTTTTGGGCAATCAATAAGCTAGCGGACGTGTGTCGGAGATCATGAAGCCGGATATATCTAAAACCAGTTCTTTCCGTGAAACGTTTCCACCAGGTTGATGGAGTGGTAGGGAAGAAGTGCTTACCATTTTCATTGCAGAAAACCCATGACCGTTCCTGTTCCGTCCATTTATCGCCCATCAACAATTTATTCTTATCCCATTCAACTTTAAAGCTTCTCAAATCCTCCACAACGGACGGTGCAAGTGTGACAAGTCTAATTGATGACTTGGATTTAGGCCCTTTGATAAGTGGACCATCCTGAGTGTTAACGATTGTTTGTGATATATCTATGATTCCATTCTCTAGATCGATATGTTTCCACTCTAAACCTAAGCCTTCGCCCCTACGCAATCCAGCGACGATTAGTAACGTCATGAACATTCTCCAATGACTTCGTTCCTCTTCTAGCAGTTTGAGCAATAAGGAGACTTCCTCAAAGTCATAAACGTTCATTTGCTTGGCTTCCTCGTATTTAATCTTGGGCTTGCTGACGCCTTCCATCGGATCTTCTTTTATCAGTCGTTTCGTCTTTGCATATTTAAAGATGCTTTTCAAAGTGTTGTATACGCTCTGCCGGGAAGTTACGGCGAGAGGTTTTTTAGATCCATCTTTTCTTTTCAGGTTATGGAGAAGGTCTTCCAATAGTGAAGGGTTTACGTCTTGTATTGACCGATGACCAATAACGGGTAGTACGTGAGTATCCAGTATGGAAAGATGGTTCGTAATAGTCGTTTTAGACAATTCATTAAAGGCGTATTTTTCTTTCCACTCTTCGGATAATACGGATACGCTTATCTTATTTGGTACAATATACGCGCCAGATAGTGCTTCATGTTTGAACTTCAAATATTCATGGTCAAGGTATTCTTTCAATTGTTTCGGTGTCATCTTGTCAGTTACGGTAATGGTTTTTGTCCGGCGTTTGTATTTTCCATCTGCTCCTCGCCCAAGACTAACTGTGAAGAAATAGGAATTGTCGCCACGTTGTTGAATGTTGGCCAACTGAATCACTCCACTTCAAAATATCTAATGTTTTTTTCAATACTACTCATGCTATTTTATTAATTGGATAGGTTCCTGAGTTAGTTATTGTCACAATCGTACTTAACCAGTTAGAATATGGCAAACCAAACAATATCCTGTAAGTGTAATAGAATGGATGAAAAATCCATATTGACGAGACGATATAGCAACGATAGCTAATAATGATTTATCATTGTTACTATCGCTTGAAAATTGATTAACTATTATAAATCTGTTAACATGGTAAGTAGTAGAGTAACCACTTAATCAATCAAACTTGTGAGTGTTTTAAACAATTAATCCGGTATTCGGGCCTCTTGTCGGAGGATAAAGACCACCCCGCTACTAGTGCGTCCAAATGAATAATTGATAGAGTTACCAAGCTTAGCGTTCCATTCGCCAAGCTTTTTTTATTTTTCATTTCTCTATAAAATTCAGGAGGTGCCAAGCTATGGCATATGTATTTGGATACTCACTTTCACCTAAAACAGAACGCATATTGAAACTTTTAATATCATATCGGGGGATGACCGCCCGTCAAATGGCTTATATATACTTTGGGACTCATCAGATTAATCTTTCACAAGAGAAATCTATCTATAACGATTTGGCCAAATTGAAGAAGCAGGGATTGGTCAAATCCCTGCGCCTGCAGCAAAATGTTTCAAAAGGATCGTTGTATTATCTAACCCCGTCTGGTTACGACTGCGCAAAGGACTTGCTTAACATTCAACAAGGACAATCCGGTCATGGTTGGATGCCGGCGGATTATGGGGAGTACGATTTCGCTGATTTGTCCTATGATCTCTATCTGCCACCTTTGAAACAGGTTGCACATCATTTAATGCTAATTGACTTCTTTATTGAATTGTATGGTGCTAGTGATGATTTATTTGAAGTAATACCTCATCGTCATAATTTATATGCAGCAAAAAAATACAGCACTGCTGAAGGAATTCAGCAATATCGGCCAGACGCTGAAATTAGTATAGGTGGGAAGCTTTTCACTGTGGAAAATGATCGTGCCACAGAATCTCATGAACAGCTTTTGCAGAAGTTTCTAACATACAAGCGTTATTTAGATGTGCATGCTAACAATCCGAATAAAGAATCACTTGTAGGCATTCTATTCGTCGTAGAATCCCGTAGAAGGGGACAGGGTATACGTAGACGCTGGCATAATATCCTTAGCGCCTTTTACAAGGTTTTATCTCCTTACAGTGAACAAGTGAATCTGATTATGACAACAATGGATCAGGTATCATCAACTCTTCAATTGGAATTGCAACGTTCGTCCTATAAACATCAGATGACGAAACACCTAAGTAGCTATTTAACAGGGAATCAGGAGGCCTATTTTTTGGGTTCTGAAGAACAAAAGGATCCAATAGTTGTTTGCATTCAATATTCACCGTCCAAATACCGGATCTTATTTTGTGATGTTGCGCAGGAGTTTGAAAGTTCTATCTACAGTAAGTATATACAGTTCCAAAAGAACCAACTGCCAACTTATAGATTACGAAGCCCACATCCAAAATGGCAAGACATGCAGTATGCCGACCATAGGTGCGTGTTGTTCTATCCGCAATCAAAGCCGGTCATCATAGATTCATTCGCCGCATACAAAGTGAATGCGCAACTCGATAGTTCATTGTCATTACTTTTTAAAAACTTAGATTTTCATTCGTTTAATCCTTTATTAAATTTACGGGTCACTTACTAAAGCCATCTATTAGAGACCAGACATAATGGCCTTTCGATGTACAATGATTTATTGGAGAATCAAAATGGGTTACTAAAAGTGCTGATAATGGGAAAAACCTATTTAAGAACGTCCATACCGGGCGTTCTTTTTATTGAATAAGGGATAGGGGAGGGTTGTGTTCATGAATGAAAAGTATTTTGAGATGGATTGCGCAATGATGGAAATAATTCTAGATCGATTTAAAAGTTCGCTTACCGATCTTGAAAGCCTTCGCATCGTTGAGTCAATGCAGCAAGATTTACAAAAGATAAGAGACAAGCACATTAACCCGTAGAAAGTGCTTTTTGTCTTTACTTACGAACGCTGGTTCTACATAATAAAGGGAGGGGAATGGGTGTTCGAATTGCGTTGGAGGAGTCGGTGAGGTTTGATGGTTTCTTGGAAATGATGTATGTCGGGAGTTGAATCACTAAGCGACGACCGAAGACGATGCGGTAGGTGAGGTGTGATTTCAAGCTTACTGCTACATGAAATTCACAAACGAACTTTCATCACCGACAACGTTTTGGTACTTATTCCAGAGATCATTATAGGGAGGATGATGGTTTAATGCAGGTAGATGGGGATATTAAAGACCGTGGCCGAATCAAATGGACAGCAATGATGTTACCGGAGCATTTGGCCGAATTAAGGGACTGGTACGCCGAGGATGAATATACAGAACGTTCGGAACTGACGGAGTGGGACTTGGCGGTAATTCAAGAAGAAATCGAAATAGCATATAAACGAAAATGCGAAACATTAATAAAGACTTGGCGAGATAACCGCATAGTTGAAAACCAAGGCATTATCGAAACAATTGACCTACATAACAATGCCGTACTGCTGGCGGACCCTTATGGGGATCTCAGACTCTTAATCGAACATATAATATCGGTTCACTGCATCGACTGACCACTCATCAAATCGGTCTTTTTGTTGGAAATATTTAAAAAAAAGGAAGGGCTTTATTACTTTTTGTCGAATGTAGGCATTTAGGGAGGCATGAAAAGATATTCGGTTTACGTCAAAGGTCAGTCCCTTTTCCGAAGCGTTACATTGAGTGAATTAAGAATGTGGAGTGAGTATTTTTAATTTGGGCTAGCCTACACAATTACAGTCATCTGTGTGGAAATGCTGGTTACTATATTGATAACTAGGTAACTGGGTTTTCCACACAGATGACACATTGGCAAGCCCCGGGTTGCTTGGTATTTAACCTCTCGCACAATCTTTCTAATAACCCTAACAATATCCCTACCATTCGTTTCATTAGTGTAGGAAAATGTCAAACTGCGTAGTATTGAATTCGAATCCATTCCCATGACATCCCATCCCTTTATCGAATCTACGGTGCAAAGCTAAAAAGCTGGATGTTAATTTGGTCATGTTGGATATTTAGGGCTGATGAACACATAATGTTAAAGTTCATTGTCCATAATGGCATTCTCATTTTATATAGGATGGAAGGTGTACCAAGGATGAAGGTTAAAGATTTGTTAAACGAGTCTGATAAAATTCTTCTGGAAAACTGGAGGGGGAGGATGCTGAAATCGTCAACACTAATAGGGGTATTCTTTCACAAATGGCGAATAGACCGATTCATTGAACGCGTTATTCGTGAGCATAAACAAGGGCTACGTTAATAAAACTTGCAACTTGGATCCAAGAGTATTTTTCTTATTTCTAATGGAAAAAGGTCGAGATTACAGGGAGGTAGACAAGTTGGTGGTTGGAAAAGTTCGCGTAATTGATATTCTAACAGATGAAGAATTGATGGAAATTGAGGAATGCGAAACGAATATCATCAATGCTAGAACACCTTTCGAGATTCGAAGAAACAGACGGCGAGCACTAGAAATATTAGCAGCGGCGAAAGCACGTTATGCTTCAAAACATAGTACGGTAAACTCTCTTTCAACTTCCACGCTGGACAGTAAAGTAAAAGCTGATATTGAATGCTAAATCTTTTTGGGATGATAGGTTATGTTATAAAGAGGGGGCAATTTTAGAATAACAACTGGCCCCCTATTTTATAAAACCTTTTTAAACTAAATGGTAAAAACGACTAAATGAAAGGGGAGAGGTAGAAAATGGCGGGAGTAAGTGCAATGAAACATACAATGTTTGATGAATTTAAAGTCAAAGGTTTTTGGTGGATTCCTGGAAAGTCAGATAATAAACAAGCAGGGATCCTATTTTTTTCTGAAAGGGAGATACATTTAGAGTTAATAGGTTCATTAAGTGACGACTTTTTCGCAGAAGGAAAGAATGAGTATGATATTGTACATGGCTTCTCTGATAAAGGGGAACAATTCACTTTATTGAACGTTTTTGTAAAAGACTCCAGAACTAATGCACCGGGGTTTCAAACGCAAACATTTTCAATTCAGTCATTTATTGTAGGAGGGCTTTTTAATAGTCTTGATGAGATACAATTTCATTCTTTGTCTTTCCAGCCCACATATCTTACAGAGTGGCTAGGAAGACATGTATTTTTGGATACAAGTACTTTTGATAAGGAAACCTCCACATTAAGAAGCAAACAAGTTACATTTAATCATGTGGATACTTTTTCTTATTATATCGATATAATTAATGCAAAAATCGAAGAAACATATTTCATGAACTTTAAAACTAATCCCTCTGAACAGGTTCTATGGACCAAGAAAAGTGGGCTTAAAATAGTTCCTAATGAAAATAAGGATTTATCATGGTTCCAAACAAACATGTATTTGTTAAAAGATCTTTTAAGCTTATTTATAGGGCACGCAACATACTTCGAAAGCATTATCTTCTATGGCGAAGAAGAAACCGTGGAGCATATTGATATAAAGCCAAGAAAAAAATATATGTACTTTTTCAGACAAAAAACGTCAAAGTTGAAAGGGAATTTCCATTGGCATGATGTAGTAGTAAACTTCAACGATATCAGTAAAGATTTAAATTTAATATTTAATTCTTGGTTTGAAAAGCAAGAGGTTCTTGGGGTGGTTTACGATCTACATTTTGGTGAATTTTATAAAGATCTTTATATTGAAACAACATTTTTAAACACCATACAGGTGTTGGAAATATACCACAGAAAATTATATGACGGGAAAGTTTATGATAAGACTGAGTATCGAGAGCTTACAAGAGAGCTGAAGGTAATCTTAGGAGAAAGGTTTCCTGAATCATTTGCCAAGTTAATTGGGGATAAGGTTAATTACGGTAACGAATTTTCGCTTGCGATGAGGGTTAAAGAGATAATTTCTAACTTCCAAGAAACGTCTAGGAGTCTACTCATTGGGACAGAGGAAGAAAATAATACTTTTATTCGTCAGTTAGTTGATACTCGTAATTATCTAACACATTATGATTCCGATAAGAAGAAACACATTCTACATGAACCGATGCAAAAATACTATGCTATCCAAAGACTCCGAGCCATTGCTACCCTTCTATTGTTTTTAGAAGTAGGTCTTGATGAAGAGTTAATGGCAGATAAGATTAGCCGAAGTAAACAGTATTCAATTAATTTGGCAAAAGCGAAGCAAATACTAAATTAATGAAGGGTTGACGGGGATGGTTTCTATCGATTGGAGATAGTTTACTTGGAAAGAATAAGAGTGGATCTGGTGTCAGGTATCATTCTTAAAATAAAGGTTAGTTTTATATTTTGGAGAGTAGGAGATAGGGAAATGTACAAACCACATACAAAATGGAAAGTGCCACAAGATAATGAAAAATTATGGAGGTATATGGATTTTACTAAATTCGTAGATCTACTAATAAGTAATTCAATGTTTTTTTGCAGAATAGATAAATTTGAAGACGCTTTTGAGGGCCATCCTACAAAGGGTACTTTAAAGTTTGCAGAGACAGTTGGAAATCCATATGCATCTGTGGGTTATTACGACAGTGTTGAATATCTTCAGGGGTTAAGAAAGTTATATTATATAAATTGTTGGCATCAAAATGATTATGAATCGGCTGCAATGTGGAAGTTATATCTTCAAAGTAATGAAGGAATTGCAATCCAAACGAATTTTAAAAGGTTAAAGGATTCGATTATTGATAAAAGAGGTGTTACTGGAGGGCTTGTAGAATATGTTGATTTTGAAACTCATGAATACTGGGGGGACAACTTAACCGAATATTTTATCCTAAAAAGATTATCTTTTTCCCATGAAAATGAATTTCGTTTATTCCTAATACCAGAAAGTATTCCAAAAGAGGAACATATGAAAGGGATAGAAAATGGACCATTCGGAAGTGGATCTAATGTAGATTTTGATATTTCCCAACTTATTGAATCTGTCTATGTATCCCCAAAATCTCCCGGTTGGTTTTTAGAATTAGTTAAAAAAACAATTACACAAGTATCGGGATTAGAAATTCCAGTGTACCAATCTGATCTAAGTAGAATTCCTTGAACGATAGTTATTAGAAATATCAAATAGTTGAAAGGTCGCGAATGGAACGAGAAGGTAATTTTACGAAAGGATCCCTATGTAGAGCAGCATGCTGCTTATTTATATAGCGTGTATAACCTTGGCTTAAGTCGATTGAATTTGCCGTAACATGTTTAATGAAAGCTTTCTACTACCGGATTTAGGTTTATTGATGAATCAAAGTGAATCAGTAACATGAAATTCATTTTGTATTACAATTACATGCAATACTCACTGGCTAATCAGGAAGCTCCTAAGTTTGTTCCGTATCTATTATTGCAACAATGTAATATGGACAACTGATCAACTAACGTTAACCCTCTTTTAACTTAGGCATGCTATATACCCGTGTTTATATTTTAATTTACAAACATTGTAGTTTTCCTAAAGATTTGTCCTTTCCTCAATGTCGGTATAAAGTTACCCCTAGGGAAACTCTGGTTATACTCTTAGTTACTCAGTAACTGGAATTTCTACGTATATTACACGTTGGAATGTGGCGGAAAGCTTGGTCTTTTGATGAAAATTATCTTCTTACTGATCACCCCGACAATACCCCTTCGAAATGCCTCATCAATGATTAAGCGAAGGGAATCTACATATCCTTTTTTGATATGATTCAGCATCGTAATGATAATCACAGCAAAAAGTTAATCCGTTACCAGGGGAAAGTAATCTCTCGTTTATTGCGAAAAAGTAAGAGGCCATGACCACTTTTATATGAAGCATTAACCTATATTTCTATCGAAAAATAGGTTACGATATTACTCCCTTATCGTAACCAATATGATAGAATATAGAGAGTAAGAGAGACAACAAATATTGCAAAAGGGGGGGTTCAATGAAGCATAATGATAATGTTGTTTATGCAAAGGATTTTCAAAATCGAAGGCGCCATGCCGAGCAGGAATTAAAAATTACAGAAATTGAAAACTACATTCCTGAAGGATACCAAAGCGACATTCGTATGTACCAGAAATATTGCGAAGCGACGGAGCAGGAAGAAACCGTGAAATCCTTTCTTGACTACTTGTTTGTTTCTGTCACCGAGGAAGGTGTGAAGAAGAATACTTGGGAAAAGCGGGTTGTCGCCTTGCGTAAATACTTCAATATTGATCATGACGTCCAGTTCGATGAAGCCGTCCAATCCCGAATCGCCAACACCAGGAAACTATATCGGGAGGAAGGGCGAGAACGTCTAGTGCGAGAGTCAGGGAAGACGCCTGTCGATATAGAAGAATTGCTTCAAGTCGTAGAGCGGCTTGATACAAGGGCAAAGGCGATCTGCTTGGTGAATCTTGATACGGCGAACCGACCAAATGAAATGGTGAATCTGCAAGTCCAGGATTTTAATTTGGATGGCCGATACGTAAGTGTTTATCTGAGGAAACAAGATAAGTGGCACAACAAGCGTTTACAACCAAATACAGTTGAGGGAATCCAGGCATACATCAACGAATACGGTTTGCAGTCCCATGATTACTTTGTAGGTAGCCGGAGGAAGAATGGTCAGTTTGATGGTGTGAAAATATCGGAAACAGCCTATAGGAAACAGTTGAAAAAATGGACGGGATACGCACCTTATAATTTCCGGAAAACATTAGTCGCATTCATGCACTCGTCTGGGGCTGATTTATCTACGATTGCTAAGCAGACCGGACATCAATCGCTTGAAACATTGGACAAACATTATCTTACTGTGGCGGATACCACAGTAGATAAATTCATGCGTTATAAAAATTGATTATCATAAAACGGAAAGAGGGATAATGAATGAAAAAGCAAGAGGCACTTACTGTGGGTAGATTTATTAACGAAATGTTGGTAGGTCAGTTGAAAATACCACTTCATCAAATTGTTAACGATAAGACTTTTACTGATTATACCGATTTAAAAAGACCTGATATCTTAATATCGAGTGTTCCTTATGACATGGTTAATCATAATGAAAAAGAGTATATAGAAAATTTAATTGTGTATGCCGAAGCGAAAGATAATTGTATTGTTAATAGTTCTGATTGGATAGATGCTTATAATCAAGGAATGGAAAAGTCGAAAAAACTAAATATGCCATACTTTGTTGTAACCAATTTACAGGTATCTTATTACTATAATGCTTTTACCGGTGAAGAACTCAAATTAAATGGAAATCCAATTAGAACTTTCCAAAACCTGGATATTTCATTCATGATTTTAAGGAGACTACAGAAAGATAACTCCCTTTCGAATATTTCCACGGATCTTGATACTCAATCTGCAATTTCAGAAACTGTATTTAATTCAAGACTATGGATATTAGCTAATATCTATAGACAAGTTAACTTCAAGAACATTACAGAAAAAATGGATTTTACTATTGGATTTATTGCAGCCAAATACTACGAGGAGAAAGTTGAACAAGATAAAAAGCGTAATAATTCAATTACATATTGGTCAGACATAGTTTCGATTCAAAAATTAAACATTTTCAAACAGTCGTTAATTAGTTATATCGACCATATAAAAAATAGTACTGAATTTAAAGATCTGATGGAGGTAGTAGAGAAAAAAATCACCACGTTCGATGTTGAAGTAACTAAAAAAATCTTTGATGTAATAGAAAGTATGGGGAGACTCCATGGGGGCGGTTTTGATTTGTTTGGAGCTGTTTACGAAATGTTTGCTTCGAATAAAGAAAAATCGGATTTCGGTGAATACTTCACACGTAGACATTACACAAATTTGTTTTCCAAATTATTATTAACTGAGGAAACTAGCTATTCCAAAGACGAAGAATTTGCCCTTTTCGATCCAGCCTGTGGAACGGGAGGATTTTTAACTGAAACTTTTAAAGTTCTTAAAAATAATTATAGAAAATCCAATACATTAAGTTTATCAGCTTGGGACTTTTTGAGAACTAGATGTATTTATGGAGTAGACGTGAGAGAAGAAAATGTAGCCAGAGCAAAATTAAATATGTTTTTAGTAGGAGATGGCCATACTAATCTAATACATGAAAATACTTTAGATATTAAAAAGTTGGACGAGCGTGTAGAGGATATACTTGAAAGAAAAAAATGGCCAAAGATGAAATATATTATTACTAATCCTCCATATGGTAATGGTATAACAAAAGCTGAAACAACAGTTATAAATAGCAGCCGGTATGAAGTTGCATTTTTAGCTCGGATTTTTAAAATGTTAAAAACTAATGGCAAAGCTTGTGTTGTTGTACCCGATGGAATTTTCGAGAATCCGTCACTCGTAGAATTTAGAAAAGAAATATTAGAGAAGTCTACCATTGAAGGTATAATTTCACTACCTAAATTTGCATTTGCCCCTTATACAAAACAAAAGACATGTGCAATATTTTTTAAGCGTAAAGCGGATCAACAAACTACAATCCAAACTAGCCCCATTTATATGTATATAATCGACAACGACGGTTTCGCTAACTCTGATAAAAGGTTTCCTACTAAGTTAAAAAATGAAGACGGAAGCTGGATGCATGATGAAATTAGTTCTTGGGTTAATACTAAAACTGGAGAAGAAAAATTAGGCTTAGTAGAAACCAGGTGGAAAGTATATGATGATAAAACAAGTGATGGAACGGAATGGATAAACGAGCGAGGGGAAAAAGTTAAAAAAAGAAAAGCAGGTTATATTCAAATGTCTGATATTAATTCTGAAAACTACTTTAACTTACTACCTGAATTTCACTTGAGAAAAGCGGAACCAGACTATATAACTTTAGATGATTTTGTCGACAAATTAAATGCCTTTGAAAAAAATATTGGATCACTCAATACCTTAACTAAATAAGAGAATGAAAATTAATAGGGTGATGTTTATGCAAGCTAAGTTAATCTTTGAATCTGTTAGTGGAAACTCTGGTTTGACAGAGGAAAAAATATATAGTTTAATACAAAATTCGGGTATGAAATATAAGGTGTTATCAGGTGCAACGAATAAATTATCAACTTTAGGTGAAACAGTTGTTTACAAAAGGGATAATGGAAAGTTGATAACAACTTTTCGCAATAGACCGGGTATTCTTGTAATCAGGAAAGGTAAAGCTGGAAAGTTAAACCTTCTTTTGCCTGACAATTACACTATAAACGATGATGCATATATATTATATTTAAAAGACAGTTTTATTAGAAAAATGAATTTGTCTACTGTAGAATTGCAAATCAGTTTTTTAAAGTATTTTATTTTCGCCCATCAGCATGACGTTTATGACTATGCCTCTAGTAGTGACAACTCTACCTGGAGTAAGACTGCTTTCTTTAACAATTTTGAGATGGAGATACCTTCCATAGAAGATATAAATAGAGTTTCCAGTATTTACGGAAGAGCAATTGCTTATATTGAAAAATTAGAAATGGCGATTGCGGAGATTGAGAAGTTACTAAATAAAGAAATTTCCTTAGTGGATTTCTGTGATACTGACGAAGATAGACAAATTAATACGATACTTACTTATAAAAGTAGAAACGACTCTTTAAGTGAAGAAGGGATTTACAATGCATACCCAAAGAATGATGATGTTATTACCGTGTTAAGTGGCTCGATTAATAATGTGTATTATGGCAAAGTATCAAGTAATACAAAAAATCTTCATGTGTTAGAAGATATTCCTGCGCTTCATGTTATCAGTAGAGGCCGTGCGGGAACATTAACATTCATTCCCGCTGGTAGATATGCTACTAACACAAATGCATTTCTCTTTTATTTAAAAAGAGATAAATTGGAAGAATTAAATATCTTCACATACGAAGAAGAATGTATTTATCTTAAGTTTTTAAAATTGTATTTACAACCAATCTTTATTCATGCATCTACACAATCTAACTTATCAGTATTTCCATTAACAAATCTCATGCGGAGTTTAAAAATACCAAAATTCAAGTTCAATAATGAAATGAGATCTGTAGTGGCAAAGTTTGATTCTATCGAAGATAAATACTTAGACTTGTTAAAATCAAAGCAAAGTATAGAGACTGCTTTAGAGAAGTCATTAGCTTTAAATAAGTCCGTTTCTTAATAAACAGCACTGAACGAAATACTTTAAATATTTATTTATTTATGGTTCCGTTGTCTATCGTGATAGGAATAGGTTGGAATTTTTCCCTTAGTGCTCTTACTGGCTCCGATGTTTTTGTTTAATTGTAATTTTGTAATTTTGTAATTCTAAGCAAGTAATCCTATTATATAGCGAAAAGGAGGGCTTACAAATTGTCATTTCAATTGTAAGCCCTTAGTTTATATGTGATTTTGTTGTCATTATCAAACCCTTAATTTAATAGGTTTTTCGAGTATAAATGACATAATTACATAAGTACAAAAGGTGATGCAGAAGTTTATATTTATCTTCACTTCTTGATTTTCAACATTTTTACTACTCGCTATATCTGCCTTACCCCCAATAAAATTGCTTTTGCCGCA
Organism: Sporosarcina sp. USHLN248; assembly: GCF_037144575.1. Lineage (NCBI taxonomy): Bacteria > Bacillati > Bacillota > Bacilli > Caryophanales > Caryophanaceae > Sporosarcina > Sporosarcina sp. USHLN248. The sequence continues at coordinate 39,274 of NZ_JBBCZC010000008.1, read as the reverse complement.
CCGCAACCCTGCAAACGAGGGGAGAAGTTTTTAGCATCTTGGATAGCGCAGCAACTTGACACTTAGCCTTTGTGGGAATACTACCAAACCAGGAAAACTAACAACTCGTGTTAGTTTAGTCAGCCTAATCTATCATGCCCGATTCCCAGTGTAAAGTGTAAAGTGAATAGTCATCAGCCCTCCTAGTCCTTGTAGAATGGAATGCTCATGTCGTTGCGTTTGCCTGGTTATTTTGGATGTAATCGGGTGCTAAGAAAGATAATAGAAGTGGTAAAATCCATTGAATGTAATCATCATTTAATAAAGTTAAATCCCTGATCAGTTAAAAAAGTATGGTTAACCTGAACAACTCGAAATGATTGTCCCTTATGAGTTATCGCTAAATAATCGACAGACTTTCCATTGTTGTTTTGTTGCACTGTATAATTTTGGGCTTTCCATGCATTTCTTATCTGTCTTTCATTCTCTTGGAGTTTCCTTTTCAAATAATTGACAGTTAGAAATAAACCATTCGCGTTAACAATCGCATGAATCCCGTAGTTTGGTTGGAAATCTTTGAAGACATGATTTAGATTTGCTTGCAATTCTTCTAGTATTTCAATTAGCATGTTTTTTGCTCTATCTACATGGTGGTTATCCGCGCAAATGTCTAAAAATAATTTTTCGAAACTATCAACAGGAATATTCATATCTTCTTCTTTAAATAGTTCGTTCAAAACTTCAGCAACGAACACAACAAAGGCGAAATGCAATGCAATTCGAATCATTATATTGTTTATTTTCGGTGCTGCTTGATATTTTCTCGCCAACTTTTCGAAACGTCCGTTGAAACGATCAAATGATTTTCTCCAGCGCTTAATAAATTCGACTCCAATACTCCCATAGTATAATTTCACGTTATCGTTTAATTTAGTGAAATATTCGGTATTTTTATTCTCGAATTTTAGGTTAGTAATTGGGATAACGCGAGCCACACTTCCTTGGTTCTTGGTATATTCCAATATATTATTTTCGCCAGTAGTTATCATTGTCGCTCTCCAAGAACTAGTTTCCTGACTTCCCACCTTACTTCCACGCATTTTCCCTGTTCCATTACCAAATAAATATATAATATTTTCAAGCCCTTTAGGATCTTGAGCGGTGTTAGAGTCATCAAGTATAAAAGGAAATGCGTTTAAGAATCCAGCCATTCGTTCAACGGCTATATTCGTCGTTAACATTGAATTAATATAGTCATCGAAATATCCCCAAACACTCGCGCAAATCCTTAATACAGTTGATTTTCCGCTAGTAGAAATGCCGGATATATCAACGACTATTGACGGTAAATTATATCTCATTAAAAGTATAGAAGCGAATGATGAAATAACAGGGAACATTGCTTTTGGATTATCGTATAAAGGCTCTAGTAAGTTTTTAATCCAATCTTCAACAGTTCCTTGACACTGTATTGCTTGTAACTTTTTCCTTTCACCCTCATCTTTTGGGACAATATGATATTCCGTATCTATTAAAGGATGGATGAAACTATTTTGGATGTAACCTAAGTGACTGGCTACACTTAATTGTTCCAATTTGTTCGTTCTAAGATATAAATCAAAATACTCAATAAGGAATCGAGCATTAAGGTCATTACTGCTCAATCCCTTATTTGCTAATGAAATTACTTCTCTTCTTGTTGCTAACGCAATAGCTAGAATAATGTCCACATAAACTTTGCCTTCATTAATCCACTTCATCTCATAGTGAATATTATTCTTTTCAACATCTTCAAAACGCCTAGTTAAGTAGGGGATATGTCTACTAACGAATTGGTAGTTGTCCCCTTTTTCCTCAGCATTATCTTTAATCCATTTGTACAACATATTTTCTTTTATAAAAAAGGGGTTTGGTATCTTAAATCTACCAACTTCCTTTAGGAAATCCTTATCTTTCAATCCCAGCGCCTCCCTGGGAAGTAATTACCTGATTTCTCCTGGAAAATTCTTTTTTAGTAATGCTATGCACAATTTTATTTAACTCATAATCACTCAGCGGAGGTGAATTTTGCAAATTCCATAATTTTAATAGTTCATGGACTAAACCAGGATCTACATATTTTCTAAGTAAATGGTCAGCAAGCGAAGCTGCTGCTGGATTCCTGTCAATACCGGGTTAAAATTCCCCAAAAACACCGGACTAAAATTCCTCACTTTAACGATTCAGCAGCTGAAGGCAGAGGGAACACCCCAGCCTTCCTTTTCTCTTCCATACGATATGAATCGCCTTTAATGCTAAAGGTCACGGAGTGATGAAGGAGACGATCTAAAATCGCTGTTGCTAATACATCATCTCCAAATGTTTTTCCCCATTCTAAATAGGATTTATTTGAAGTAATGATCATAGCCCCTTTTTCATACCGCTTTGAAACGATTTGAAAAAACAGATTGGCTGTGACTTTGTCAAAGTCGAAATATCCAATTTCATCCAAAATAATGAGATCAGGCTTACATAAGCGCTTCATTAAATAAGATAGAGTGCCTTTTTGTGATGCTTTTTGACATTGCTCTCCTAACTCATCAGCTGTAATAAACATGACGTTGTAGCCTTTGGCTAACGCTTCTAATCCAAACCCGATGGCGAGATGCGTCTTGCCCACCCCCGGTGGGCCGAGGATGATGCGATTTTCTCCATTGGCGATAAAACGGCAAGTACAAGTCTCTTTGACGCGTTGCTCACTAATACTAGGCTGAAAGCTAAAGTCGAATTCATGGATCGTTTTTGTATATGGAAATTTCGCCTTGCGAATTCGTTTTGCCAAAGCCTCTGATTCTCGATGTTCCCATTCCTGTTTTACTAGGGTGTCAAGAAAGTCAAAATATGATAATGTATTGGCAGAGGCACTCTCGACTAGTTCATCTAGTTGCTGGGCTGTCTGCTGCCATCCGAGCGCTTTTAAGCGTTCTTCGAGTATTGATGAATGCATAATCTTATTCTCCTTCCTCGAGCGCAGCGTATATAGCTAACGATCGACTTTCAACGGTCGGTATTGGAGTAGGAGAATCTGGGGTCGCCAAACCATGTAGATTCTTATCCTGCTCTTTTTTTGTTCCCGGTAACCCTTGATAATGCTCGGAATTCATAGTCATTTGATGTCTGCCATCTAGTAGCGGATGTACGGCTATCCGTTCATACTCATCGTATAGTTCAAGCATTCCTTCATTCGTTTCATGTACCTTCACTTGCTGTCCCGCATATCGATACGGCACTGAATACTTATTCTGCTGATAAGAAATAAAACAATCCTTACTCACTTCCCGGAGTTCCCATTGTCTTACTTGATACAGCGGTTTTGTATTCCATGGAATCAAAAGCGCACGCTCTTCCTCGAACCGATCACATGGGCGTTGTTGCGTCGTTTGATTGCGTTTTTTGTGAACCACCTCATCCAACCATTTACGCACTTCTGAATTCAAATCTTCCAGGTTTTCAGGTAGGCGATGCTTAAGGAAATTTGATTTTAAATAAGCTACAGCCCTCTCTACTTTTCCTTTTGTCTGCGCCCGATAAGGCTTGCAGGCTTTCGGAATAACTCCATAATAGGATAGAAAATCCTCGAACTTTTTGTTAAAACGAATCTGGCTGACACTGTGTTTCGTGACGACAGTTCGCATATTGTCGTAAAGAAGTTGCTGGGGAATGCCATTGAAATAGCTAAAGGCATTCATATGACATTTCATTAGAGTTTCCTGCGTCATATCCGTTGTAAACTCAATGTATCGTTTACGGGAATAACTTAGGATCATAATAAAGGCGTACAACGGACGCTTCAATCCATCTACAAAAAACTCACCGACATTCTCTGCCCAATCTACTTGCGCCTGTCGTCCGGGAATCGTTTCAAATCGGACAGTTGCTTGTTTCTTCGGCGTCTCCCGATAGGGTTGGACAAATTCTCGAAGAATGGTGCTTTTTCCTTCGTAGCCTTTCGCTCGGATTTCTTCTATTAGAACTGCACAATTTGTCGTACCTTCTTTTATTCGTTCCAGCAGATACGGCTTGAATGGATCCAACTTACTTCCTCTTTTAGCTCGTTTTTCTGAATGCGGTGTAGCTTCTGCCTTTAAATGTTTCCTGATGGTTTTTCGATCAAATCCTGTTTCCCTTGCAATCGCACTGATTGTCCAGCCTTTCTGTTTCAATTCTCTTATCATAAAAAAGTCCTCCAACAATAACGTCATTCCCACACTTCCAATCTATCTCTCTCAAAATAGATTATCCGTAAAAACTGGGGAATTTTAAACCGTTATTATTGAGGATTTTAACACCGATATTCACAATTCCGGCCTTCACCCTCTTTTAGGCCCTTGACCAACCTTTGCCAGTGTCCTGTTGGTTGCTTTATGATTTCTCCGACACTTGTAGTGATCAATTGAATAAGCCACTGGGGTGCCGCTGAGATGTTAACTTGCAAAGGATGTCCTGATAATTCCCAAGTGTATCTTCGTCCACTATAATGCAAGGAAGGCGGGGCAATGAAGTATCCTCCTTGTCCACGAATATCTAGTGAAGGTAAAAAATCAATTCTGTTCCTAATGCCTTCATGATACTGAAATACATAGTGAGTGCCTAAAGACCCGGTGATTGCCATCGGAGTGTTTGGTAAGGGCCCGTGAATCTTTGTTAATTCCTCAAGTGTGACATATCCGTCAATCTTCTCTTTTTTGTCGGTATCTACGTCCAAAACAAATATTCCCGATTCTTTTCCCGTTAAGACTCCAATATTTGCATCGGGATACAACTGCCACCACTCATTAATAACTGCAATATCTCTAGTGGCATCTTTCAACCCATTCCATGTTATTGGGTGTTTTGCTACATGTGGACATTTTGGATCGTTGCAAGAGCATCTTCCGTTTTTTAGCCAATGCACCGGAAATACAGACCAATTCATATGTTCTGCGTATCCAATTGCAGCTTTCAGCATATTATCTGTCCTCTTTGTGACATTGACTTCCCTTGATAGGTCAGGTACATTAGAATTATTAATCATTTAAAAACCTCATTTCTGACATCCCTCATTTCTTGTTGCTTCAAGAAATGAGGGTATTTTTTATTTGTTGAGTGATTTAGTACCCCCATTAATAAACCATCTCTCAATAGTTTCACGATGAAACAATACTTTCCCACGTACATGTACACTAGGGATTTGTTCCTCACGCACCATCGAATATATGGTGCCTAGAGATACTTCGTTTCGGAAAAAATCAGATCTTAGTTCTTTTACAGTGAGAATATTCTTTTCCATATTGTCACCTCCTAATAAGATTTGGGAAATAAAAAATACCCCTCTGAAAACACGACAATTGCACAAGTGTGGCAAGTCATGGTCTCAGAGGGGTATTCCCTTTAATTGAGTATTAAATATAATCACATCTTAGCACCATTTTCAATATGAGTCAACATTTTCTATTAAACATTTACTTTTACTCCAAATCCCATAGTTTTTTCTGATTTGCACCGGAGATCCGCTTGGTTACAAAGTAATATCTCAAGCATCGTATTTTTTTATGTTGAATTGTAAAAGATGTATTTATGAATACTTATGATAAGTACGCTGAAGAATGGTCTAAATTGAACCAGGAAGGGCTAAGTTTAAGAGGGATAGCTAAGTTGTACAGTGTTTCACATAACAGTGTTTCTAGAATTTTAAGGAAACACGATTACACTATAAAGGAGTGGCATACAGGTAAGTTTCAAGATATAAGTAACCAGAGTTTCGGACTAATTACAGCAATTAATCCTCTCGACGTTACAGATAATGGAGAATATTATTGGCGCTGTTATTGCGCTTGTAATCCTGAAGTAGAATTAACAATTATAGGCACGGATTTGAGAAGAGGTAGGAAAACTCATTGTGGATGTAATTTTCCAAGGAAGTTCAATATTGAAGGGAAAAAGTTTGGATTTTTAACTGCACAAAAAGACTCCTATATACGTCAAAATGGCCACGTTATGTGGGAATGCATTTGTATATGCTCTAAAAAAGTTCTGGTATCCTATGGTGACCTATCCAGCGGACATACTCGATCATGTGGTTGTCAAAGGCCATCGGGAAGTGAGCATCATAAATGGACTGGTGGCACAGAGGTCAAATTGTACTTGCGCAACCGACTTGTTCCTTGGAAAAAACAATCCCTAGCCAAATATAATTACAGATGTGCGTTATCGGGAACAAGGAAGAGTCTAGAAGTTCATCATTTGAATAAATCATTCATTGAAATTTTTTACGAAGCGCTTTCTTCATGTGATCTAAAAGAACTTTCATCCGTTGGAGAGTATTCTGACGCAGAGTTAGAAGCCCTTGTGGAAAGTTTTGATTTATTACATAGTGAAAATGGACTGGGTGCTCCTATATCCCATAAATTGCATAAAAAGTTTCATTCGATTTACGGACAAAATACCACCCCGAAAGATTTTGAAGAATTCGCTTCTAATATTTAAGTATTAAATTGAAGCTCTTAACTTGAGATCTTTCGGTGAGAGATGATTTTCCTCATAATGTAAAAAGAGGGTGAATCCCTCTTTTTACATAAGCAAATCATTTTTAATAATAGTATTTTGGATCGTAGTAAGCTTTATCTAGATATGAACGCCAACCAAATCCTGTGATTTGAAAGTCTTCGTGCTTTAAAGTAGCGTACTCTGCAATATAAGATCTTCTTGACCTTTCATCGTTGTCGTATTGTATAACTTTTGGGTCTGACGGGTCTCTTAATGCAGACATTACTAGCCAATAGTCTTCTGGTTGGTCACCTGGCCATTGGGTTTTCATTTGTATAGCTTCATAATTTGTCCAGCTGTAGTTTGCTTGATAATTTCTACCAAGCTTCAAGGCATCATATCGATAGCCACTGTTATAATTTTGTCCTAAAATCTTTTTCTGTGGTGCTTTTTCTATGATATCTAATGCCATTTTCTCTAAGAAGTCTTTTAATTGCTTCCTCGAGAGTGCAACATCTTCTTCGGCAGTTCCTGCGTTTTTAATTGAACTTAAATGTGCGTTCATCCTATTTTCAAACTCAACACTATTAAATCCTAGCTCAACGTAGTAATCGTAAGGGGATAGTTTACTGTCGTTTTCGGTTATCGTGATATTAAATTTAACGTCCATTAATTTTGTTTGTACAATTGAATACTTTTCATTCAAATATCTCGCCAATTCAGCTTTGGAATAAACTTTGTTTGCTTCTGTTTTGCCTGGGCTCTCGTTGCCTGTTTTTCCACTCTCTATATACTGCATTGTGCGATACATGAAAGTGGTCAAATGTTTTTTTGACAAGTTGATTTCTGGCTTGAAAGTACCGTCAGGATAGCCAACCGTAATATTCGCTGCAGCCATTTTTCCAACGGCCTTATAAGCAGTATGAGTTGGTCCGACGTCTTTAAATTCTATATGACTACCATCTGGTAGAGATGCATGGAAAGCCCTTTCGATGAAAGCTGATAGGTGCCCTCTATTTAACTTTGCAGTGGGCCTAAAGGTACCATCAGAGTATCCACTGACAATACCTGCATCTACAGCCGATTGAATATATCCACTTGCATAATAACTCGAAGGAACGTCCTTAAAGGATGTGTTCCGCTGGGTGCCATCCAAACCCAACGCTTTACCGAGCATCACAATTACGTCTTTTCGTTCAGCTTCATTGTTAATCCCGTAATATCCAGAGAACTGCGTATCTACTATCCCTAAGTCGTAGAGATATTTAATTTCTGGATAATAAGGATTGTTTTCATCTACATCAATAAATAAGCGATCAGCAAAAGCCGACAGAGGACTCCCCAAAATAGTAAAGAATAAAACCAATATTACTGCTGTCTTAATCTTGTTCATTTTTCCACTCCTTTGTTTTATTTTTAATCGACATAGTTTTATTTTACCATTATATACTACCTATACAACAATCCCTTACCGGTTAGGTGAGGTTTTTTGTTTTGTTAGACCTGAATAATTTGAATGCTCAAGGAGCTCCACAATAAAAAGTTTGATAAATCTTGAAAAAGGGTATAAGTACCCGGTGTTGCACCGATAAGGCTTGATCCGACATCTGCAAGGACTCCAATTTTTATCCGTAGATTTCTTTCTAATTTATTAACACAAATAGTACTGGAATTGAAAGATGAGGGAATCAGCCTTAGAGGCATTGCCGAGATCAAATGCAACTCACGTAAAAAGGTACTGAGGTACATCAAGTTGTGGAAAATAAAGGATTTCAAGGATGTGTCAGTCCTTTCAGTACAAAAAGGACTAATATGGGCTAAAGGTATATTTTTCATTTTATATCATAGACTTATCTTGTATCGATCATTACTCTGTGATATAGTTGTATCATAAAAGATCGATTAAAGGCCGCGGGTGAGTATACCCTCGGCCTTTCTGCATATTTGGGGGAGTATGAGTGGAAAAGTTTTTTTCTGTACATAGTGAGCGAATTAACATTCTTCGGAGCCGAAACATGGATATACCTAATGCAAGTGACCAAAAAAACATACTGACAAAACACAACTACTATAATCTAATCAATGCCTATAAAGATCCTTTTTTATTCGCTGGCACGAGCACTGTGGAGCGCTATAAGACTGGAACGCAGCTAAGCGAATTGGAAGCGTTATTAAGCTTTGATACGAATTTACGACTATTATTTTTAAGGGAAATCCTGAAAATAGAAGAGGTAATAAAGAACCAAATCGTCCAGTCATTTTATTCTTATCATTTATACAAAAATGACGACGCTTCTGAGACCGAAAGATCTAATCTGCATAGGGACAGCGAATACTTAAGAAGGAAATATTATGAACTCTCACCCATATACTCTGTACATACTAACAATGAGTTCGGGATTGTAAATACTACTACTTCATCTATTCGTCCAAGTCAGAGATGCACTACGCTTGATAGACAATCTGTTTACGATAATTATATAACTACTGTCTATAGGACACTAGGACAACAGAGAAAAAATAAGAATGACTCAGTAAAATCCTACCTAGAACAACATGGATACATGCCGATGTGGATTCTAATGAATGTACTAACCTTTGGCAATGTCAGTCATCTTTTTACGCTTCAAAAAAAGTCTGTACAATTAGAATTAATCAACACCTTAAACTTGAATTCTAAACCTTCTATTTCTGATGATTTGTCAATAATTAACACTTCGAGGATATTACAAACACTAAGTATATACAGAAATATATGTGCCCATAATGAGCGATTTTATTCAACAAGAATTAAGGTCCCAATTGATGATGTTTATATGGATTTCGGAAAAAAGTTACCACATACGGTTGATCCCGCTAACCGCAGAAGATTGAATCATGCACAGAAAAACAAAAGAATGAATGCTAGGCAAGGGATTTACACATTAATTTTCATCATTTCATTATTCATGAAGAATAAGGAGTTCAACAAGTTCATCAATGAGATTAATAGTGAATTTGAAGAACTAAAAAAAGTGTTGAAAACAATTCCGATTGATGAAATCGAAAGATATATGGGATTGAATTTTGATTGGTTTAGCATGATTAATAATTAAAAATAGCCCGCCAAGTAGCAGTATCAAAATACATACTCAGACAGCTCCTTCTCCAGTTTGAAATGTTTAAAGTAGTCAAGTGAGAATGAAAAACAACCAACCACCCATGCCAACGATTATTTCGTCGAATGGGTGGTTATTTTAGTGGAAAAGTGCCAGGCACCCCGACACGATTCAGAATACTGCTAGGCCGGCCGAAGGCTCAAAGGAAAGGAATCTTCGAAGCTTTTATGAATCAATGAGAACCTGGTCCTCTAAACCAGATTAGTGGTAAGATATTTTTAGATATGTTTTAAGGGACCATACGGTCAAAGACCATTAGCAGTGTTACTTGTATTGCTTCTGATGTTTCAGATATTATTAAAAGCTAAAAACAGGGTGGTGGTTGATATGACAAATAATTTCTTGTTAGAAAGCTTAATCGATATTACTAATCATTTGACCGCGCTTTGTGGGTCAGCTTTCGTAACAGCTGCTATGGCCCCTTAAGACATATCTATCCTTCATTTTCATTCCTGGGTTTGCCCACAGCTAAATTACTTCGAACATTGCATATGCCCACTCACCTATAAACTATTTTGTAAAAAAAATCATCTTGTCGCCTATTCGCCGAATTTGAGAGCTATGGAGAAATTACAAATTCAGTAAGGATATTTCTACCGCAATTAAATTAATTCCATAAAAATAGAGGGAAAGGGGCGGTGTTGATGAAGTTTCAAAGAAATTTACATCAAGCCACACCATATATAATATTATTATCATTATTGCTAATGAATGTTTTGCTTGCATCAGGAGTAATAAAACTGCTTTTCGGTGGAAGCAACACAATTATTGCTGGAGTTATTGGTTTTATTGGAGCCGTGATAGGGGGCGCCCTAACCTTGATTGGTGTTAAGTGGACCTTATCGAGCCAGATTGAAAAAGAAAACGACAGGAAATTTGAATCGAATAAAACTTTCTTGTCTGCTTCTAAAACTATATTTAATTTTGACAAAGCCGATAAAATTGGAAGGCTTGATAAGCATAGAGTATTAATAACGGAACCATTTAAAATTTTGAGTGGTCATATTCAGGATACTGCATACTACTCGGTTATTAGGTACGGCGGAAATGAGATATGATGATAGTCTAAATTTAGGACTCATTGAATTGGGAGAGTTATAATAAACTTATCCAATTGAGCGGAGTGAAAAAGATGAAAAGACAATATGATAAAGAATTTAAAATGGATGCAGCTAAGTTAGTTGTGGAAACAGGAAAAACGGCGGCCCAAGTGGCAAGGGACTTGGGAATCGCAGAACAGACGCTACACAACTGGATCAAGAAATATAAGGAAGACAATGATGGCGGTAGTTTTATCGGCAGTGGACATAGTACACCTGAGAAGGCGGCTATGCTGGACCTTCAGAAAAAACTGCGTGATTTAGAGGAAGAGAACGCCATCTTAAAAAAGGCTATGGGCATCTTCGCCAAAAACCAGAAGTAATTTATGACTTCATAGAAAAGCACCGGCACGAATTTCGTGTTGCGAAGATGTGTAAAGTCCTTGGTGTATCTAAAAGCGGTTACTATAACTGGCGCAATCGTGAGAAAAGCCAACAGAAAGATCGTTATGAAGGCCTTGTACGGCATGTGAAGCGGGCACATCTTGAATCGAGGAAGATCTATGGCAGCCCTAAAATTACAAAAAAGCTGAATCAAGAAGGCGGTAAGGTTTCCCAAAAAACAGTCAGCCGCATCATGAAAGAGGAAGGAATTCGCTCCAAAACAGTAAAAAAATATAAAGCAACGACAAACTCAAAACATTCATTACCTGTCTATCCAAACCTTTTGAATCAGCAATTTAAGGTGGACGAACCAGGTAAGGTCTGGGTAGGTGATATCACGTATATTTGGACAAAAGAGGGCTGGCTTTACTTGGCGACCATCATGGATCTGTACTCTCGACGGGTTATAGGTTGGTACATGAGTGATCGAATGACAAAAGAACTCGTCATCACTGCCCTTAAACGGGCAATCGGTCGGCAAGCACCATCTGAAGACCTTATTCACCACTCGGATCGAGGAAGCCAATATGCATCCCATGATTATCAAAATATCCTACGAGGATATCGTATAACTACGAGCATGAGTCGGAAAGGCAACTGTTATGACAATGCCTGCATCGAATCGTTCCATAGCATCATTAAACGTGAATTGATCTATCTCGAGACCTACAAGACTAGACAACAGGCGAAAGATAGCATCGTTGAGTACATTGAATGTTTTTATAATAAAAATCGGATTCATTCAACAAATGACTATTTGTCACCAATTGATAAAGAAAAGGCCTATTATCAATGTCTATCAGTAGATGTAGAGGGGAAGCCCCTTGACCATGTCGTAAGTGAATAGAGTGAAACTCTGTTCGCTTATGACATGGCCAACAAGCAAAGCGCGTTAGCTTGATTATACAAATAGCTATGACTCTCAATTTAATGTGTCCAATTTCTTGACATAGTATCATAGGTATAATTATTTACCCGCGTTCCCCACAATAAAGACAAATGACTTACAAGTCGGCAAGGGAGACGGTTGGGAGTTTGTTTTTAAGGTACTTCGGCTTTCTTGAATCGTCGTAACCAATTGCGGGCTTCTTTCCAAAGTATCGCCTATAACCATCGTGTAAAAAGCTGGTAATAGGAATGGACATCGCCAAGCGCACACATTTTGCCTCCATGGTCGATGAACGGGGCCAGCTCTTCTTATTTAGCCATCATTTCTCAAAAGAGGTTGAGTGCTACATCTAAAAGACCCACCGAAACTTCTTGATATTTTAAAACTTATATACTCAATTTTCATTCCCCTTTTTTCCAATTCATCTCCGATACATTTAAATTCAGGGTCAGTAATGTAGACATTTTCATTTATTGGCAAACCATTTGTTGCAAGTTTTGAGGCATCTTCCAATGTGACATTTATTTTATCCCAATCCTTAAGCTGTTCAGGAATGCCATTTAATAATGCTTCTTCACAAACGATCATTAGCCCATCTCTCACTAAGCTTATTGCACAGTCAAGATGAAGGATCGTTTCATGAAGGGGTACTTCGACTACTTCATATCCAAAATTACTTACTAAATTTTTCAACCAAATAATCCCGTTTTTATTGGAAGCAAGACCAGATCTGCCTACAAAGATCGTTTTGTCCAAGACTAAGACATCTCCGCCCTCTAAAAATGGACCTTCTTCGGAGTCTTGTCCTTCCGATATATCTGGTTTAGGGATAGATAAGTATAAGCAGCTATCTTCGTTTGATGCCGTTGTCAATATATTTCGAACGGGTAGAATTTCATTTCTTCTGTGTGGAAATATAAGAGTACCTTCTATTAAAAAATGTCCAATTGTGAAAAAGGGATCTCTTACAAAGAAATTACTATAGCCATCTTCTTTTCCTATCTCCTTTTCATAATCCGTTAGCAGCCGAGGCGTGATTACTTCTACATTATATTTTGTTAATACTTTTTTTTAATTTTCTCTTTCATCTTCCCATTCTTTCTGTCTTTCTGGAAAAACTTCTTTATAGTTTTTGCCTGATACATCCTTACCTCTATATAGATCTTTACTTTCATCTGTTAAGAATTCTTCATCACTTACACCTTCCTTGGATGGAAATGCAAATTCAGATTGAGCTAAAACCACTCTTTTCAAAGGTGCAAATTCACTCTTCACAAAAACATTACTCATATAAACTCCTCCTCTCATCTCGGCTATAGATAAGCCATTCATCAATCATTATAACCGAAGCAGAATCATGATAGTTGGTTATAGGATTAGGGTATACCATAAAGAACTTTAAAATAAAACATTTATGATCTTTCGCACCCACCCACGCATGAAAACTTACTTTTAAAGGGCATAAAATCATACAGTAACGCATTTTCATATCAATTCAGCGCATAGCGACCGTCAGCGATGCATAACTCATTCAAAAAACGCATAAATTGCTGAGATAACAACATTGTTGTTCACAGAGGACAATTTAGTTTTATACATCCTATATTTCAAAGTTCCATGCATGTATTCACATCAAAATTGAATACTAAGAGCAAAACATTTATTGCTTGGGAGTGGCGACTTGAAAAAAATCATTTTACCTCTCGTATTGCTATTGCTTCTGTATTGCGGATATGATCAGGCTTTCGCCGACAGAGGGAGGCAATATTATGAAGAGGCTGGACAAATCATATGGGAAATCAAAACCGAGGAAAAAGTGATTGCCCTAACGTTTGATGATGGGCCTCATCGGAAATATACGCCAGCAATATTGGATCTTCTGAAAGAGCATGATGCAAAGGCAACATTTTTCATCGTTGGCACGAATGCAGAGAAGAATCCTGACATTGTTTTGCGCATGTTTGAAGAAGGACATGAATTAGCGAATCATACGTATACCCACTCAAGTCGTATGAAAGTGCCTAACTTAGTGGATGAAATTAAAAGGACTCATGAAACGATATTTTCCATTACTGGGTATCACACGACTTTATTTCGACCTGTTGAAGGAGTCTATACGGATGAATTGGTAGACGCGGTTGCGAAGGAAGGGTATAAAATTGTCATGTGGTCATGGCATTTGGATACATTGGATTGGAAAAACATAGGTGTTAAAAAAATCGTAAATTTTGTATTGGATGGAGCAAAGGAAGGGAATGTAATCCTGTTCCATGACGGAGGAGGAAACCGCCAGCAAACAGTTAAATCGCTGGAAACGATTTTGCCTAAGCTACAGCAGGAAGGATATAGGTTTGTTACCATTTCCGAGCTGATGGAGATTCAAACATCGACTGAGGATGAAAAGTTTGTTGAACAAAATAATGACTGAACTTTAGAGTACCCGAAACGATAGGCGCCATATTAATGAAAGTAATATAAATTGGACGTAGATTTCCTCGTTTTCTGTGTTTTGCTAATGGCTTATGATTGGTGAATACAACAGAAGAAAATGCACATTTGCGGGGCTTTATGCGTTTGAAATGAGTTGAGCGTATTTGACAAATTCATGCATGCGGCAGGTGTAAATATGCTTGTAGTAACACTTTATGCGTGTATATGTCGGCCTTCCAAGCTGAATACGGGTGAAACGGGAGATGCTCTCTAGCTAAGCGGTTCTTCGGAGTTAATTCAAAAGCATAATGGACATGCGCCGTTTTGAAGGGGACTTTGATGAATAAAATAAGGAATAACAACGGGGATGGAATCAATCTTAATTGAAAAAGGTGAAACGATGCCCTATACAATCGTCAATCAATTAATCCCTGAATCATTATATCGCTTGAAGTCACCGTACCCAATGGTGCCTGAATATGTAACGATCCATAATACTGCGAATGACGCCTCTGCTAAAAACGAAATTTCTTATATGCAGCGCAATACAGCGCCAACTTCCTTTCATGTAGCGATCGACGATCAATATGCAGTGCAAGCAATTCCATTCACCCGGAATGGTTGGCATGCCGGAGATGGACAAGGCCCGGGAAACCGGAAGTCGATCGGAATCGAGATATGCTACTCAAAATCTGGTGGGAAAAAATATGCTGAGGCGGAGGCCAATGCCATTGAATATATTGCTCACGTACTAAACCAGTACGGCTGGGGAGTTGAGCGGGTAAAATGGCATCGGGATTGGTCCGGAAAAAATTGTCCGTACCGAATATTCGATGAAGGTCGTGCGACAGAAGTGAAGAACCGGATTTCAAAACGGCTGCTTGAAATAAAAGGCATTGAAAAGGGGGAAGATAGTGTGGCCACACCAAATGAGCATATTCCGAGCGATACGCATAAGGCTGCATGGGAATGGGCGAAAGAGAAAGGCTTTTTGAATGGGGAATTTCCTAGAGAAACTTTGACCCGTCAACAATTTGCTACAGTTTTAATGCGATTGTACGAAGATTTGAACGGACGTTTTGATTCGAAGTGAAAATCGCATTTTGACGCATGACAATCTTTTATCTTTCATAAGATGGCGCAAGGGGGCGTTGTCTTGATGTATAACCGGGAAGCCGCTGTCCGGTATGCGGATGAGTGGTGGAATGGAAGGAACCCGGAATTTCCTTCATTCGATGTCGATTGCACGAATTTCATTTCACAATGCTTATTGGCAGGTGGGGCTCCGATGTACGGCTATCCGAATCGGGAGAGGGGCTGGTGGCTACAAGGGGGGACATGGAGCTTTAGCTGGTCAGTAGCCCATTCGATGCGCTGGTTTTTATCGGGCTCAAAGAAAGGATTGACTGCAAGGCAAGTGAAAACGGCTGCTGAACTCGACTTAGGCGATGTTATCTGTTATGACTTTCAAGGTGATGGGAGATTCGATCATACTACAATTGTCACCGATAAAGTCGGTGATACGCCACTGGTCAATGCACATACGTACGATGCCTATCATCGCACTTGGGATTACAAAGACTCCTATGCTTACTCGCCAAACGCGAAATACATTTTCTTTAAAATTAACGACCAATTTACTTGATGAAAAAAGACGGTCACTTAGAACCGTCTCAGACTGTAGACAAAGTATCTTTTCACTTTGTCTACAGTCATTTAAAGGTTTGTAGTCATGAAAAAGGTGTTTGCCCAGCTTGGCTTGAAAACGCTTGTCACGTGGAAGGCAGTCTAAGTGCGCGACGTCCGCAGTGCCTTAATTTCCGCAAAGGGCGCGTAAATACGGCAAATCGAACCCTTCGCCGTTCGATTGACTGCATGACCTGCATCGTGCAGGCCCGCGCGAAGTCGAGCGTAGACCCGAATAGAACTATAGGTTCATGAGGGGACGAGCGAGGCGAGAAACGCAGTATGCGAGCGTTTGTCAACAAGCTGAGACGGTCACTTAGAACCGTCTTTTTGCTTGGTCAAAACCATAGAACAGCAAGCGTATCCTCGCCTGCGTGAACGGCGAGCGTAGAACTAATATTACCAATTTCCACTTCTAAATTAGGAAGCTGTTCGATTAGACATTTTTTTAAATGTTCTGCTTGATCTTGTGCATTTCCATGCATAATGTAAATTTTTTTATTTCCATCTTGATGTCCCTCAACAACTTTATTGATCAAATATTGAAGCGCTTTCTTTTCTGATCGGACTTTGTCAATCGCCTGTAACGTGCCATCCTTTGTAATTTGAATGATCGGCTTCATTTTCAGCAAGCTACCTAAGAAAAACTGCACGCCACTCATTCTGCCGCCTTTGTACAATTGCTCCAACTGGCCAATAAGGATGTAATTTTGAAGCGTTCCTGCCATACATTCCAACTGATTTTTAATTTCATTCACAGAAGCGCCTGCATTTTGCAAGGCCATTCCTTTTTCAACCAAACCTGTGATGCCGTAGGACAATGAGTGCGAATCGATAAATGTAATAGGGAAGCCTGCGATTTTAGCACCTTCAATGGAAGATGACAGCGTGCCGCTCAATTTACCTGATACGTGCACTGCAATCCCTGTTTCGTATTTTTCTGCAATCTTTTTAAATTGTTCTGCAAACTCTCCAGGGGATGGCTGGGATGTTTTCGGCAGGGTGGGAGATTGTTTAATGTAGGTATATAATTCGTTCGGTGTTAAGTCAATCCCATCAATAAATTGCTTTTCACCGAAATGTATATTTAAAGGAATGGAAAATAAATCGGGATGTTGCTGCAATGTTTCAGATATGTATGCGGTGCTATCCACTATCCAGGCAATCGGCTTTTTATCCATGCAAATGATCTCCTAACTGCTTATGTTATTTCGTTAATAATATTATACTATGGAAAGTAATTTCTTCATATGAATATTTTACGATGACCGTTGGAATCATTTTAGGCGTATGTGCAACAGCTCTCAAAGTGTAAAATTGTTGTATAATAGTTGGTAGTAAAGAAAAAGGGGAATCATTGAAATGAATGAGCAAGCATTATCGGTTCGGGACGCAATTATAGGAAGGCGATCTATCAAAAATTTTAATGGACAGCCGGTTGACGTTGAAAACATTATGGAAATCCTGAAAGATGCAACTTGGGCTCCGAACCACGGTGTAAGAAATCCATGGCGTTTCGTTGTCGCTGCAAATCAAGAGTATGTCGAATTTCAAGATGTATTGAAAGAATACGGCGTTCCGAAATGGAAAGAACTATCCGATGAGGAACTGGAAAAGCAGATGAAAAAATTTAGGACACCGGGCGCAGTCGTTTTCGTCATTGTTCCGGAGGATCCACGGCAGAAAGAAAGGCTGGAAGATTATGCAGGGGCAAGTATGCTAATCCAAAATGCAATGCTGTTAGCTTGGGACAAAGGGATCGGGACATGCTGGAAGACTCCCCCGTTCTTGGACAACCCTAAATTTAGGGATGAATTGGGCGTGAAAAATGGTGAACGGATTATAAGTATGCTGCAATTCGGCTATTTCGATGACATTCCAAAAGGGCGGACACGAACACCGATCGAAGAAATCGTAACGTATTACGGAGAACTTAAGAATCCAGACGAGAAATAAGTATTATGGGAAAGGTCGTACGCTGAGGCGATACACAATTGCAACCTAATTCAAATTGGTAGCAATACAGGATTTGGAACACAACCAAGAATAGTACAAAGTAAGGGAGTTAGCCGAAGCAATATAGAGTGATTGCAACACAAAGTGGGCAGTTAGAAAGTAACAGAAGATTAACGCATTAATAAAACGAATAGTTTGGATCATCGTTTGACAAGTACGTGAGGTCGATGAATCTGGAGTATAAGTAGTATGAGAAATGAAGTGTAGAGGATTATGAGCGGAGAAAAATAGATAAGCAGCTTTGATCGGCTTTACTAAAGTTAAGGCAATTTTATGCGCTTTGAGGGCAGAGAATGCGTTTAAAGATTGATTGATGCATATACTTATACGCTTATATCAGTATATTTGTTTTGAGTAGATAAGAGATAAAATGTCCGGAAAGTCGGTTGACTTCCCGGACATTTATTATATATTTAAATCATCTTTCGTGAATTCGGATAGCTCGTAGTAATAATCGCCGATGACGCGTAGGCCTTTGTCGAAGTTCTCCAAATGGAAATGTTCGTTTGGAGCGTGGAAATTTTCGCTTGAAAGGCCAAAGCCCATTAGTACGACTGGCAAGTTTAGAATTTCATCGAATGCGGCAACGATTGGAATGGAGCCGCCCATACGTGTGAAAGCAGTCGGTACATTGTACACTTTTTCATACGATTTGCCTGCTGCTTGGATAGCTGGGTGGTCGAATGGCGTAATGAACGGTTTTCCTTTGTCGAATTCGCTGACTGTCACTGTAACGCCTGTAGGCTTATGCTTTTCGATATGTGCACGCAGTTTACGGACAATATCTTCCGGATCTTGGTCTGGAACGAGTCGGCAAGTAATTTTCGCTCCGGCTTCAGCTGGCAGGACAGTTTTAATGCCTTCTCCCGAAAATCCGCCGAAGACCCCATTCACTTCTAAAGTAGGGCGTGTCCAAGTTTGTTCCAAATAAGAGTAGCCTTTTTCTCCGAATAGTTCATTGACACCGATCTCTTCTTTTAAAGCTTCCTCATCGAAATTCAGTGCGCGATAAGCTTCACGCTCTTCATCGGCAAGTGGACGAACGTCATCATAAAAGCCTTCTACCGCGATCGTCCCTTCCTTGTCGTGGAAGGAGGAGAGGATATCAGCAATTGCATGAATTGGGTTTTGGACGCCGCCTCCGTAGATGCCGGAATGAAGATCTCCTTTTGCGCCGCGTACATCGATTTGTACACCCGCTAAGCCGCGCAATCCATAGCATATAGCAGGTTTTCCGGGGCCATACATACCCGTATCAGAAATGACGATAATGTCTGCGGATAATTTTTCTTTATTCTCCTCAATATACTTTTCAAGATTAGGGCTGCCGACTTCTTCTTCGCCTTCAATGATGAATTTTACATTTACAGGCAAGCTGCCGTTCTCTTTCATTAAAGCTTCAACAGCTTTTACGTGCATGAACACTTGGCCTTTGTCGTCGCTTGCGCCCCGTGCATACAATTTTCCGTCGCGCACTTCGGGCTCAAATGGACCGCTTTCCCAAAGATTCAAAGGATCGACAGGCTGTACATCGTAATGGCCGTAAACTAAGATTGTCGGTTTGCCTTCTGCGTGAAGCCAATCGCCGTATACAACCGGATGACCGTCAGTTTTATCGATCGATAAATTTTCAAGTCCTGCTTGCTTGAATGACTCCAACAGCCATTCCGCCGCTTTTTGCATATCTCCTTGATGGTCGGATAAGGCACTGATGCTTGGGATGCGTAAAAAATCTTTCAGCTGTTCCAAATGTGTTTCCCTGTTTTCTGTAAAGTATTTATCCAATGCTTGTAAATGGTCCATGTTCTTCCCTCATTTCGAAGTAATTTCGCTTATAGAAATAGTATAACAGACCGTCAAATAAATCGAGTATCATAACAGACGCATGGAGGAGGAATGTGGTATGATATCTAAAAGTTATGAGCTTGTAGACTAACAACTTCCGAAAACGTTTACAAATTTCAAAGTTGCAGGGAAGCTGTTAGTGAAAGAGGCTCGTATTTGCTGTTGAAGAACAGAAACTCCGGGAGGAATCGCTTTTGTTTATTGCACTAGGGTTCTTTTTATTCATGTCGTTCTTCCTTTCAGGGAGCGAAACGGCATTGACGGCGGTTAATCGAATGAAAGTTCAGTTGCGGGCGGATCAAGGAGATCAAAAGTCAATCAAGTTGAACAAGCTAATCTCCAAGCCCGACCGAATGATTACCGCCATTTTAATTGGCAATAACGTAGCCAATATTATGATGCCGACGATTGTTACAATGATTGCCATTGATAAAGGATGGCAGGTCGGTCTAATGACAGGTATTCTGACTGTCGTCATTATCGTATTTGGAGAGGTGTTGCCAAAAACACTTGCTGCGACTTTTGCCGATCGTATCGCATATATCGTAGCACCAACAATTTCGTTACTGGTAAAGGCTATGACGCCTTTAACATCACTTCTTTCTCTTTTCACAAATATATTCATCCGTATCATTTCTAAAGGAGCCGTTACGGAAGCAACATTGACGAAGGAAGAGCTTCGTTCCATGGTCGACATCGCTTCAACTGAAGGAACTTTCGAGCAAGAAGAGTCGCTTCGTTTGAAAGGTGTACTTGATTTTCCTGAGAAGGATGTATCTGATGTAATGGCAACACACCGTACAGATGTTGTTGGACTGCCGATTGACTCTACATACGAGGAAGTACGGGATACGATTTTAGAGTATTTTTACACGAGGTACCCGGTTTACGAAGAGAGCATCGATAGAATTGTAGGAGTTTTTTACTCAAAAATGTTTATCGAATGGTCGATGCATCCCGAAAAGAAATTATCCGATTTAATGGACGAGGATCCGTTGTTTGTCGTTCAAACATCAAGTGTTGAGAAAGTATTCAAGTTGATGTTAGCAAAGAAAAAGCATATGGCTGTCGTGTTGGATGAATACGGTGGAACGTTAGGCATCGTAACACATGAAGATATTATCGAAGAGATGATCGGGCAGGATATTGAAGATGAAACCGATTTCGATGAAGAAGTGCTCATTTATGAACATGACGACCATTGCTTAATTTGCCATGGCAGACTTGAAATTGTCGATGCGGTTGAACTGCTAAATGTGCCGTTACCAATGGACCATGAGACGATCGGCGGCTTCGTTATGCAAGAGTTGGGCCATGTGCCTGAACCTAAGGAGCGGTTTACATATGAAAATCTTTTCTTCGAAATTCAGGAAATGGATCGCAGCAGAATCGTGAAAATGAAAATTACAAAACGTTATGAAGATCCGGAAGAATAATCCGGGTCTTTTTTTCGGGGCTTGTAAAATGGTGTAGGCGCAAGTGAACACAAGACCTTGCCAGTAAGATTGCATTTCACGGTCCGTAAAACGGCAGCGTGCGCCAATAGTATAGAAAGATGCGCCAGAAAACCGAAGAGAACCGCCAGTAAAACGAGAATTTGCGCCAATAAAATCAAAATCTATGACTAAAACAACCGCATAATGATGATACGATTCACTCGATTCTATCGTTGTTCACATAATGTTCACGTTGACTTACAAGTTTGTAAGTAAAGTGAAAGGGAAAGCGATAGTTTGTAATATGGAAAAAGCCGATAATGAATTCAACAGTTACAAATCGGAGGCGTTATCGGATGAAAATGGATTTAACGGAGCTATATGAAGAGTATGGCAGATACATATATCATTTATGTTTGAAATTGACTCGTAATAAGGAAGAGGCAGAAGACCTCATGCAAGATGTTTGGGTGAAAGTTGTCCGCTATAGCGGCAAAATGGATAATGTTGACCGCATGAAAGCTTGGTTAACGACGATTTGCATGAATACGTTCCGGGATCGCTACCGCAAGGATGTTAGACGGAGCAAGCATGTTATGCACCAGCCGGAAACATTGGACGTGCCTATTTTGGACTTAATTCCGAGCGATCAAATGACACCTGTTGAAATGATTGAACAAAATGATGTTCAAACGATGGTTCAGCAGAAAATCAATGAATTAGACGGCATTTACCGTAAAACGATTGAATACTTTTATGTTCACCAATACTCTTTAATTGAAATCGCAGAACTAATGAAAGTGTCAATCGGTACAGTGAAATCACGTTTATTCCGTGCGAAAAAGTATTTGAAAGAATTAATGATGGACGACACTGCTGTTCAGGAATATGTGCTGGTATAAGAAACTGCGTGCAACAGTTTATTACTATTTCCCCTATACTTTGAGGCTGCCCGTTTTGGGTAGTCTCTTTTTTAGGACGCTGTTCATTGAACGAAGTTTCCTAACTTCCATTTTTCTTTTGTTTGTGATCGGTTCAGAAAGGGAAAATTCATAGATAGTTTCGTTGGATGGGGTTGAGGGTATGAGGAAATTTAAAGAAAGAATGCATGTAAAACAGTTATTGGTTGTAAGCATTCTTTTATTTCTCTTCTTATATATTGGGGTTATTGTTTGGCATACGAATAAACCATTACCTGCAGGCATCAATTACGCAGACGAATTACATAAGACAGATAGTATAGAAATGCTTGTTGATTTGACGTACGCGCAAAATGAGGAAGGGGATGGGATGGAGCACGAACTAACCATATTTGACGAAGTGTATAAGATGATTGACGAAGCCGAGTCTTTTATCGTGTTGGATTTCTTCTTAATGGATCATTATTCAGATGAACAAGTCGATTTCCCGGAGATTGCTCAGACGTTGACATCGAAGTTAATTGAAAAGAAACAGAACTCACCTAAAATGCGCATCGTTTACATTACTGATCCACTTAATATTGGATATGGTTCCTACAATTCTATTTGGTTCGATCAGTTGGAGGAAGCGGGAATTGAAGTTGTCTATACCGATTTGGAAAAGTTGCGTGATTCTACCCCGCTCTATTCTGGCTTGTATAGAACGATCTTTCAGTGGGGGACGAATGAAGGGAAGAAGGGGTGGATTCCGAACGCAATGGCAAGCGAAGCGCCGAAAATGACATTGTCCGCCTATTTGGTTTTGCTTAATGTGAAAGCAAATCATAGAAAGACAATTGTGACCGATCAAGCGGCAATTGTCACATCAGGCAATCCGCATAATGCGAGCGGTTTTCACGGCAATGTCGCCATGAAAGTAAAAGGGAGTGTGCTGAACGATATTTTGGAAGCAGAAGAGGCAGTTCTTCATTATACAAACGGCGGAACGTTGCCTCGCATTGAGACAACTAATGGTGAACAGGGAGAATATGAAGTGCAATATGTTACGGAAAAGAAAATTTTGGATACGCTCATGGCTGATATCGAAAAAACTGTCGAAGGGGATAAAATTCAAATGGGCATGTTTTTCATTGCGATGCCTGAAGTTGTGAAGGCGATTACGGATGCGGCCAATCGGGGTGTAGAGGTGGAAATGATTTTAGACCCGAACGAAAACTCCTTCGGCAATGAAAAATCAGGGTTGCCGAATCGGCCAGTCGTCCAACAAATGATGAAGGATTCAAACGGGAAGATTGAGATACGCTGGTATAATACTGTGATCGGCCAATACCATACGAAATTGGTTGCGATTCAAACAGAAGATAAAACATATATAACGAACGGCTCCGCCAATTTGACGGGCCGAACATTAGACAACTACAATTTGGAAGCGAATTTGCGGATCGTCGCTGATAATGATAGCAAACTTGTTCGGCAAATCAGAAGCTATTTCGATCGGCTATGGAATAATGAGGATGCTTTGTATACTGTAGATTTCGAGGAATATCAAAACACATTTACGTTTTTTCAAAGAGGTATTTATAAACTGCAAGAATTGTTGAAACTGACGACGTATTAATTGCTATGGAAAAGGCATTCAAGATACTTGCTGATGTACAATAGCTCAATATTGGGAGAGGTGAAACGAAATGGCTACTTCAGCGTTGCTGAAAACATTCATCAATATAGCTCAAAGAGAGTGTTTGAATGTAGGATTACTGCCTTCCGAAACAAACGACTTCACTTCTGTAAAGAGCTTAAATCGAGCTTTTTGTTAGATAGGTATACCGAACTTCTTGAGCAGCTTTAGATAGCCTTTGTTAAACAAACTGAGCGGGTGAGAAACATTTACTGTTTCATCACCCGCTCTTTTAATTTGATAAAGTCGCCAATTGCTCATTCAGCTCTGCAAGCCTACTTTCCATTTTAGCTAAACGTTCCTCTGCTTTACGGACGGAGTCTTCATGTCCTGTCGATTCCAATTTTTCAATATCACCTTGTAAGGATATATAGTCCATTTTCAATTCAGCGATTTCATTTTCAATCTGTCTTTTATTCATAATAGAGGCCCCCAGTCAGTCGCTTTTCCCCTATTGTAGCATATCGGACATTTCCTTTCCGCTCGTCCCACGTTTCGGATATTCTAAATAATAGCGGATCGCTTCCAACACTGATTCCTTGCCGTTCCCTAAATTCAGTGCGAGTTGCCGATCTACAGCTCTTTGGCGAAGGGATTCATGGAGGAGAGGCTCCATAATGGCATTCAATAAATTCGATTGTTTTACTTTTCTGCCTAACCCTAAGTGGATGAAGCCGTGTTGCTCTTTTGGAAACGATAGTCCAACTTCAAATTCATTTTGTGACAGGACGATCGTCGGGATGCCTAATAGAGCGATTTCGTATGGCATATATCCTGAACTGCAAAGTATGACATCAGCGTCAGCATATACTTCCGGTACATGATAAGGTGGTTGCATAATGACTGTGTTTCTTCTTCCTAATGCCATCATCCGAAGTGTACTTACGTCATGCGGATAGCGTTCTCCGATTAAAATGGTCACCTTCAGAGGAATTTGAAGTTGAGATACGTGCCGCAATGCCCGATAAGACAAATTTCCTTCATCTTCTTCGCCAAACGAAATGACCAAATGTGGCAAAGGTCCGGGCGCTTTCTTTTTCAATCCGATTTTTGCAAATGGAAGATAGGACTCGTCCGCAATAAATAAATTCCGGTCAATAACGTAATGGTCCGCTACTTCTTCTGCTGTTTCACTATACAATGTTTGAAGGACGAGGTCTGCATGTTGTCCACCTTCGCCAAAATCATCAAAATGAAGGACAGATGGAACGATTTCTATAATTTTTTCCACTTCTTCAGAAAATGTTGAACCGGAATCTCGCACTAACAGATCTGGCCGCAGTACGGCAAGTGCCTGCAGCAGTGAAGAATTTTTTCCGATTTCTATCGATTTAAAGCCATCGGGGGCAGGAGGGGACTGTTCGCCGACTATGAACAAGCAATTTGCTTCTTCGGCTATTTCTTTTGCCAAATAGGCAGCTCGCCTTGCCGGATAATCGCCTTTGCCATCTGCTCGGGAAATGTAAAACGCTACAGTTTTCTTCTTTAAAACTTCGATTGGAATCACCCTTTCTCATCCTGTAAGAAACACTCTCCTTTCACCCTATGTTCAGTAAAATTGAGATATGTACAAATAGGTGGTTTGTCATTGAAAATATGTTAAAATAGCTTTTATTCTCAAGAGAGATGGGGGATTTTGTGTTTGATTCTTTGCTGTTCGACTTGATGCTTGTCATCCTGATCGGGATGCTGTCGCAATGGATCGCGTGGAAATATCGCATGCCTGCGATCGTCGTCATGTCGATTGTGGGACTATTGGTTGGACCCATTTTTGATTTGATCAATCCGAAAGAAAGTATGGGTGATCTCTTTAGTCCGATTATCACCTTCGCTGTAGCAATTATTTTGTTTGAAGGCAGTTTGAATTTAGATGTAAGGGAAATTAAAGGATTCAGTAAACCAGTTGGAAGGATTGTTACGTTCGGAGCATTCATCGCTTGGATTGCGGGTTCACTTGCAGCTCACTTTTTGGCCGGGCTTTCATGGGAAGTGGCGTTTATTATCGGGGGACTTTTCATCGTGACGGGACCGACCGTCATTTTGCCTCTGCTACGACAAGCGAAGCTGAAGCCGAGACCTGCAGCAATACTTAAATGGGAAGGAATTGTCGTTGACCCGTTTGGCGCATTGTTGGCCGTCTTCGCTTTTGAATTCATAAAGTTTATCAATAGTGAAGTGACGTTGAAATCGCTGCTATTATTCTTTGCGGCTTCGGCTTTTGCCGTCTTTTTAGGATGGATTGCAGCGCTATTGATCGGTAACTCGTTTGAGCGCGGAGCTATTCCCGAGTTTTTAAAGGCACCTATATTATTCGTCATTGTGTTGTTCATCTTCGTCTTGTCAGATGAAATTATGCATGAGACGGGGCTGTTAGCGGTAACCGCAATGGGGATGAAAATGGCCAATATGCGTTTGACGACATTGAATGATGTCCGACATTTCAAAGAAAACATATCAGTCCTGTTGATTTCTGGCATTTTTGTCATGCTGACCGCGTCTTTGGACCCGGAGATTTTATTGGAAATTACGAATCCGTCAATCATTCTATATGTGTTGGCAATGCTTTTCATCGTCCGTCCATTGTCGGTTTGGATATCGACGATCGGTACGGAGTTGAACGTCAGGGAAAAACTGCTCATTGGTTGGATTGCTCCACGAGGCATTGTTGCACTTACTGTTTCTGGCTATTTTGCAACGATCCTTTTGGAAAACGGGTATGAAGACGCGGAGTTGCTAACGGCGCTTACATTTGCCTTAGTGCTATCAACAGTCGTTCTTCACGGTTTCTCGATCGGGTTTATTGCCAAGAAGTTGAATTTAACGACGACAGACGAATCCGGAGTCTCCATTATTGGAGGTTCGCGTTTCTCTGCAGCTTTAGCGCAATCCATTAAAGAGACTGGAAATGAAGTGCTTTTGATCGATGAATCATGGGCAGCTCTTTCGGAGGCGAGAAAGTTAGGATTGAACAGTTATGTTGGGGATATTTTGTCGGAACAGATTGAGTACCACATCGATTTGACGCCATACCGTTATATGCTGTCAATGACAAAATCCGATATTTATAACGCGCATGTCTGTGCCGACTTTGTGCCGGACCTTGGAAGAGATCATCTGTTCCAAACTGCTTTCCATGTCGGAAAAGATATTGAGACTTTTACAATTTCGGGAGGGCAAACGCTGTTCCAGCCATCCATTTCCATTTATAGCTTAGAAGAGAGGATGCATGCTGGTCATGTCATTCGAAAGACGCTCATAACAAAGCAATATAGTTACACTCAATACTTGCGGGAGCGGGACGATAAATCCATCTTGCTTTACATTCTCCGTGAAGATGGTTCTATCGAATTTTTCACTCCGAAAAGAGAATTGCAAGCAGTTGCAGGCGATGCAATTATTGCGTTGACTTCTCCTGCAAAAACGATTGAGCGGGTAAAAGAAAGATTGGATGTAGAAAATGGTGGAAGCGGCTTGCCTTATGAAAAAATTGAAGAACTATTCACTGAGGATACGAATGGCAATAGGCCAACGATTCCCGGAGATGCTCCTCAATCTAAAAAGTGAAGTAAGGCCGGTAGAGCTTAATTAAGGTCACCGGCCTATTTCTTTGGTACGATGGATAATGGAAAACAGCTTTGAGGAGGATGTTCAGTGAAAGTTTTGTTTGTGGACGGGACCATTATCGGCAGCAAAACAGGCGCAGTGCTTGAACAAGTCCGCACGTATATAAAAGATACGGGGTGCGGCTATGAGTTGGAACTTGTAAGTCTATCGGATTATACCCATCAATTTGTCGATGGACGTCCGATTGAGCAGTATAATGAAGATATGCAAAAACTATCTCGGAAGTTTGAGGAGGCGGACGGCTATATTATCGCCACTCCGATTTTCCAAGGTTCGATTCCAGGCGTACTCAAAAATGCGTTTGACATGCTTCATCCGCATACGATGCGCTATAAACCGGTATCGATTGTAGCAAATGGCGGTACATATCAGCACCACTTAGTTGTTGAAAATCAATTAAAGCCAATATTAGACTATTTCCGATGCCTGGTAACGCCAAACTATGTCTATACCCATTCAGGTCATTTTGATGAAAACAATCGGATTACAGACGATGAAATTCATAAACGTCTAAAAGAAATGGCAAGTGTCTTTGTGAAATATGCAGAAATGAGCAAAGATTTGTCAAGAGACGCAATCGATGAAAATTAATGTACGAATAACTTTCAAATAAATCGTAAGGCTGAAGCTGGTGTTGAAACGAAAATTGTTTCTTCACCAGTTTTTGTTGTGGAGAAATACTGGTGCGTTTAAGTTACAGCCATTACGTGAACAATGTGGAGCGTTTGTGATTCGATTGGCATCGGAACGGTTCTTCCGTATAATTGGTGTATGTAGAAAGGGGATTTTGTTATGTCCAAATCAGTAGTATTAGCCGAGAAGCCCTCGGTAGGGCGGGATATTGCGAGGGTGTTAGGCTGTAATAAAAAAGGTAATGGCTTTTTAGAAGGACCAAAATATATTGTGACATGGGCGTTGGGGCATCTTGTTACGCATGCGGATCCTGAAGGATATAGCAATGAATACAAGGAATGGAAGTTAGAGCATTTGCCGATACTTCCAGCCCCTTTCAAATTGACGCCTATTCGCCAGACGACAAAGCAATACAACGCGGTGAAGGCGCAATTAAGGCGTAATGACGTCAATGAAGTGATCATCGCGACAGATGCAGGCCGTGAAGGGGAATTGGTCGCGCGTTGGATTTTAGAAATGGCAAAAAACCGCAAGCCGGTAAAACGGCTTTGGATTTCATCTGTTACGGATAAGGCAATCAAGGATGGCTTTAATCATTTAAAAGACGGTCGAGCCTACGAAAATTTATACGAAGCGGCTGTTGCGCGTGCGGAAGCTGATTGGGTCGTCGGCATAAACGCGACGAGAGCTTTAACGGTAAAATATAACGCACAATTATCGACAGGACGCGTACAGACGCCGACATTGTCGATGATTGCAGAGCGTGAAAGACAAATTCGCGAGTTTAAGCCGAAAACGTATTACGGCATGCAAGCATTGACGGAAAGTGTAAAATTCACTTGGCAAAATGGAGATGGGCAAACACAATCTTTCGACAAAGAATTAATTGATCGGAAATTGGCTGCTTTGGACGGGATTCATTCCGGAACGGTAAAAGATGTGAAAACGACGCCGAAATCCCAACCGGCTCCTTCTTTATTCGACTTGACTGAACTGCAAAAAGAAGCGCATAAACGGTGGTCGTGGTCGGCGAAAGAGACGTTGTCGACACTCCAAAATTTGTATGAACGGCATAAGGCAGTTACCTATCCAAGGACAGACTCCAAGCATTTGACGTCAGACATGGCGGGAACGATGAAGGAGCGCATTAAAGCTGTTGATATTGGACCATACCGCAAATTGACTTCAGTGTTGTTGCGCAAAAATGCGTTTAAACCGCAAAAGGGCGTCATTGACGATAAGCGCGTATCCGATCACCATGCGATCATACCGACAGAAGAGACGCCGATTATGCAAAGTCTTTCCGATAAAGAACAGCGATTGTACGACCTTATTGTGAAACGGTTCTTAGCTGTGTTTTTCGGTCCGTTCCGCTATGACCAAGTGACGGTTGAGTTGGAAGCAGGTGGCGAGAAGTTCACAGCAAAAGGCCGGACGGTAACGGATGAAGGGTGGAAGGCTGTTTATTCCACCGATGATATAGAAGAAGATACGGATCGGCTTCCGGCATTCCAAAAAGGGGAGAGCTTAAAAATTCGCGCCATCATTAGGACAGAAGGACAGACAAAGCCCCCTGCACGG
Source organism: Sporosarcina sp. USHLN248 (assembly GCF_037144575.1). NCBI lineage: Bacteria > Bacillati > Bacillota > Bacilli > Caryophanales > Caryophanaceae > Sporosarcina > Sporosarcina sp. USHLN248. The sequence continues at coordinate 9,411 of NZ_JBBCZC010000008.1, read as the reverse complement.
TTTAATGAAGGGACTTTGCTTGCGGCGATGGAAAATCCAGCACAATTCATGGCTGGCGAATCGAAAGATCTGATCAAGACACTTGGCGAGACGGGCGGATTAGGAACAGTCGCTACCCGAGCGGATATTATTGAAAAACTGTTCAGCTCCTTCGTCATTGAAAAGAAAGGGAATGACATTTATACGACTTCGAAAGGAAGGCAGCTCCTTGAATTAGTGCCGGATGATTTGAAGTCTCCTGCTTTGACGGCTGAATGGGAGCAAAGCTTAACGAAAATCGCGAATGGAAAAATGAAAAAAGAATCGTTCATGAAAGAAATGATTGATTTCTCGAAGAAAACGGTAAAGGAAATTAAGACGGATGACAAAAAGTTCCGCCATGATAACGTTACAGGAAAAATGTGCCCTGATTGTGGCAAACCGTTGTTGGAAGTAAACGGTAAACGTGGCAAAATGCTCGTCTGCCAAGATCGGGAATGTGGGCACCGACGCAATGTATCGACATTGACGAATGCACGCTGTCCGAACTGCAAGAAAAAGTTGGAGCTACGTGGAGAGGGAGATGGACGTATTTTCGTTTGCAAATGCGGCTACCGGGAGAAATTGTCCGCATTCGAAAAACGGCGTGCAAATTCAGGCGGCAAGAAAGCGGATAAGCGAGATGTACAAAAATACTTAAAAAAACAGGAAGAACCAGTAAATACAGCGCTGGCGGATGCGCTAAAGCAACTATTTGAAAAATAAGTTTTTAGAGTCTTTTGTCCGATATAAGCCTTTGGAAAAAATGGGTATAATTTTGATACATCTACCTTTAAAAAAGATACCCATTTGATCGGAGGTACAGGACATGAATGCCGTGATGACATTCGCATCCGCAGCAGACCAGCTGCAAAGATATAATTCGATCCGAAGAAGAAATGCCGAAGCTGCATATGATCGCCAAGCGGCGTATAATGGTCGCAATCAAAAGACACTTTCTGAATTAGAGGCGTTGTTGCGTGGAGATCAAGAACCTGAAGCTCCTGTTGAAACGAAAGAGTTTCAAAAATTAGATGCGGGGCAAATGAAACAAATATCGATGCCGATTGGCAAGTCGCTCGAAGAAACAATTGATCTTTGGCGCGACGTTCGCAGGGAAGCCATTTCCGTCCCTGCACCAACGACTGCTGACCAACAGTTGGCAGCGACTGCTTCCGCAAAAATCCGTGAAACCGAAGCACAGCTTTCCATCCAAAGGAAAGCGGAGGCGGAACTGAATGCGGCTACTGCTGAACAGCGGTTGCCATTCAAAATGGCATCAGTCAATATTCCTTTTAAAGTGGGAAGCATCGAAACCTTAGAGAAAAAGCAATTTACAAAAGCAATCTCCGCCTACACGATCCAAGTAGAGGCGAAAAAGAAAGGCTATGCAATCGAATGGCCTATTTTCTCAAGAACAGCGTAAAAAAGCTGTAGGCTTCTCATAGTGAGCTCGGTTAATGGGGAGAAAATATTAAAACATAGAGTGCAGGGACATCAGTTCACATAAGAATTGATGTCCCTGTTTTTCTTCCAACAACATGTAGATGCTTTCTATTGATGAATTGGAATCACAATTCGCGTTGAAATACACAGAATATAATGGAATATCTTTAGGGGTGAGTCTTTGCTTTTAAATTAAAGGAGTGGTGAGCATTTTATGTATTTAAATAACTATTCCAAAATAATAGTGAATATTGGGGTGGCAGTTGAAAAGGGTGATTTAATAAAGTCAAAAGTACACTACTTGATGAAAATGCAGCTTGTCATATTGCATTAGGTCAAGCGTACATTGATAATATTTTGGATGGACCTTTAAAGAATGAAGAAGAACTAACAGAGTTAGGTATGAATCGATCAGCTGTTCATGAAGATCTTATGTTTGGTGATCGCTCCATGAGTGTCTACGGATTATTAGAAAAGGAAGAAATTCTAATAATGGAAAACGGTGAATGGAAAATATAGGTTTGAATTTTCTTGTATCTATAAATGCCTGAGTAGGAATGTGTAGATTACTTTAGAGCTCTTTTCATGTTGCAACTAATAATGGAGGGTATGTATGGGAAAGAATGCAAAGGTTTTATTTTTTTTATTGATGATACTAATTTTATCGGCATGTAATAATGTCGCTGAAAATCAATCAGTAGAAGGTTTAGATGGTATAACTGATCATTCTAACGATAAAGAAGATCAAGCTCAAATTCTAAAGATAGATTCAGACCTAAAAGTAAAGGATGGCTGGCATATTGTACCAGAAGGTGTGAATGCAATGACGATCTCCGCAGAAGTAGAGAATGTTGAAACAATATTATTTTGGATAACCCCAACAGGAACAGGGACATGGGGGGAAAGAAGGCTTATTGGTTACGACATAGATGGGAATGATGGCTGGTCCATTGAATGGGAATTTGGTGAAAGGATATTCCACGACCATATTACTGTTCAGGCCTTGGGAAGCGATTTTGCAACACAAGTAAGTGAGACTTTGAATGTACATTCCGTTAGCAAGACGGATGAGGAATAGTATGTAGGAAAATTGCTTGTTTTGTAGCTTATACTACTTAAACTAACTGTGGCGATTTTAACAAAGCAATATCAATTTGATAATTTTAATGAAGCTGGGAAAACTACACCTAAAGAGTATTTGAGGTGATTAAAAATGACCAAATTCATTTCGCTATTGTTAATATCATTTTGTTTGTTGTTTTTCTTGACCATAGATGCAACTGCAAACGATAAACCCAGTCCTTATGAAGAGATTTATCCCGAAATAGGTTACAAAACTGTGGAAGCTGCATTGGACGATTTTGAACAACATTTCAAACAAAAACTTAAGCTCCCGCTTAGAGTACCACCAATAAGCTTTACCCATCATTTTGGTAGCTTTAGTGATTTAGATGGCGACATGAATGACGCATTTGAAGTGAAATTTATAAATGATCAACTATCTGAAAATCATTAAAAAATTATGTTCGACCGATAAAGAATCATATTCCTATAAGAGAGAAGTACGTGGTAAAAACCTATGAATTAAAAAATGGGGTTGTAGCCAACTATATGACGATTTTAGGATTTAATGTGCTTGTTTTCGAGATAGACGATTGGCAATACATGATAAGTATTGATAAACGGGTATCAGATAAAGTTACTCCTGAAGCCTTGTTAGATATAGCCAATTCAATTGATTATTGATTCAAATTGGAAGTTTTGTTAGTGAACGTGTGCTTTACTTCAAATTTGGGGGCGGCACCTTTTATACCTAAGTAGGTTAGTACAAAATTTTTTTAAGTGGAGAAGGATTTTTTGCTGTCAAAGCCGAAACTTCTTATCATGACACGAAAAACACATTAACAAATTATACAAATGGACTTTTTTTATTCAACTATAGGGGCAGTTTGATTGTAAGAAAATGGAGGGAGATGTATATGTTCAACAAAAAATTAATTTTAATTTGCGCATTATTTTTAACGCTATTTATTGTGGGGTGTAATGATGAAGAGCCAACAAAAGCAGAAGTGATTCAACACAATTGGAATGAAAGTCCTCTTTTTAAATCAGGAAGTTATACAATGATCGGGGAAGAGGGGCGTTTGGGTTTTATTTACGATGATAGCGAAGTAGTTCGATTTTATCCAGATAAAACACAAAAGTATATGTGGCATTTTTGGGGAAATGAAGATGAGTTAATTGGTGATTTTATTGTTTTAGGCACCCACGAAAACAGTGACGAAGAAATAACGGTTTTTCCAAAGTCAGGGAATACCAATCTTAGCCCAATTAATGGTGCAGATCAGCATATGCCAACAAATATGACGCTCCCTAAAAGTGGAATGTGGAAGTTAGATGCATATATTGGGGACGACATTTTTGGAAGTGTTTATGTAAAAGTTCATGAGAAATAAATCGCTAAACAAAGATAATAAATAGTTCGCCAAAAAAACGCTCAGATTTGAGCGTTTCAGACTGTAGACAAAGTATTTTTTCACTTTGTCTACAGTCTTTTAAAGGTTTTTAGTTATGGGATAAGTGTTTGCCCAGCTTGGCTTGAAAACGCCTGCCAGACAAGGCGCGAAGTCGAGCGAAGACCCGAATAGAACTTAAGGTTCATGAGGGGACGAGCGAGACGAGCAACGCAGTATGCGAGCGTTTGTCAACAAGCTGAAACGCTCAGATTTGAGCGTTTTTATTTGCTGAATAACCTGATATTTACGTTGTTAATTCTACTATTCGCCCATCAACCTGTTAGGATTCTCTGAAGGCTTTTTAATATTGAATCGGCGTTGTAAGTGTGGAAGGTGAAGGTTTGCAGCCAATAGGCTATCGATTTTAGGAATCTCCTTTACTTTTAAGTGAAGCGAAAGTGAGGGAAGTTCCTTAAAATAGTTTGAAATGTAGATATCCGATGATTAATGTCAGATAGCGATGGTAAATGCCAAGGGATCGGTGAGGTGGTGGACTTTTGTCGAACAGTGGAAACCGTGCAAAGGTGGTGGGTAAGTAGCGATTTTTAGCAACTGTGCATTTACTGTGATGAAGCTGCGATGGTTGATATACTATTGGTAACTTTGTAATACAATCATAGGTGAGTTATTACAATTATGTAGAAATATGAAGTTCATTGACAAAAAAAGGTTGGTGATAGGTTTTGGGAAAGCAGAAGAAAGCGGCTAAAACAAATGCGGTTAGGATGTTGGAGAAGGAAAATATCCCTTATGAATTGATGGAATATGATGTAGAGGATGGCTTGTTGGATGGTGTTTCGGTTGCGGAAAAGACCGGTCAGGAAGCTTCGACAGTGTTTAAGACGCTTGTGACAATGGCGGAACGGGAGTTTTTCGTTTTTATAATCCCGGTAGCGGAGGAACTGAATTTGAAAAAGGCGGCGAAAGCGGCGGGTGTGAAAAAGTTGGAAATGCTGCCGTTGAAGGATTTGACGAAGGAGACAGGGTACGTGAAAGGTGGCTGTTCTGCCATTGGTATGAAGAAGAAATTTCCTACCTTTATTGACGAATCTGCAGCGGAACTGCCTTATATTATCGTTAGCGCAGGCAAAGTCGGTTTACAGATGAAATTGAAACCAAATGATTTATTGACAGCGGCAGAAGCTTCTTTCCATGATCTTGTAAAAGAAGAATAGTAGATGTCATGCAGATTCGACATCTGCTACAATAGACAAGAAGAAAATGAGCCATTCTTTTGAATGGCAAGTAGATGGAAAGAAGAATGTACAATGCAAATGAGAAAGATATTTATTTGGAGATGGGTGTTTTTCCTTGTCGGCATGATGGTTTTGTCGTTGGGCATAACGATGACCATAAAAGGGCAGCGTCTCGGAATTGGCCCGTGGGATGTGCTGCATGTCGGCTTGTATGAAAACTTTGGTCTCTCGATTGGGACATGGGGGATTATTACTGGTTTTATTATTATCGTGACAACAGCTGCAGTTCTAAAACAATGGCCGCAGTTAGGAACTTGGCTAAACATGCTGCTCATTGGAATTTTTATAGATGTATTCAATTGGCTATTGCCGGATATTCACACATTGGTAGGTCAAACGATTATATTTGTTTTTGGAGTCCTCGTAATGGCCTACGGTGTTGGCATCTATGTTTCCCCGAATGTTGGGGCAGGACCGCGCGATAGTTTGATGCTTATTTTAGTAGAGAAATTAGGCATTAGCGTTAAAATCGTCCGAACGGGCATTGAAGTGATCGTTGCTGTTTTGGGCTGGCTATTAGGAGGTCCAGTCGGCATTGGAACGGTTGTAATCGCTTTGCTAATTGGTCAAATTGTTCATTATGCTTTGCCGCAATGTCGCAGACTGTTGTTGAAAATTGTTGGTGAAGAAGATGAGGACGTATTGCTGAGAAAATGAATAAGTGTGTACTTATTGCCTACTGGTGTTCAAGTGGAGCGGTGAAAACGTAACGAAGAACAATGTTAGAATGCATTCCACTCTGTTGAATCGGACTTTGTGAAAAGTTGGGGAGTATTGGCGAAAAACTTTACTTATAGTTGTAAGTTGGGCATTCAAAGAGTCGCGACTGGTATTTGTAGCTTGTTTATGTGTTGGTTTACAGGGGTTATGCGTATTGCGGGAGCGTTATGCGCTTTTGGATAGGCTTATGCGTATTGCGGGAGCGTTATGCGTTTTAGTATGGGGTTATGCGTATTGCGGGGCGTTTATGCGGGTTGGATTAGCGTTTTGCGTGTTGTCAGGAATTTATGCGGAGTGGGTTAGCATTTGTGCGTTTATTAACTGACTTATGTGTGTTAGCACGGATTTTATAAGTTACGTAAAATCAATTAAGCGTGATGCGTAGGAATTTACGCGCTTTATAGCAAAATTTTTCCGAAGCATGTGCAGACAAGCCGTGCTTTTTTTTATTGGTTAGGCATATGGTAGTCGTAGCAGGCAGACTTGAAAAACGGAAAGGATGATCATTATATACGGAACGATTACGGAATATATGGGGACTGCCTATACTGGTCACGGAATTGCGCATAAGTATGACACATTGATTGCATCTGCGGATAGGACAATCTTTCTAAAATGCCCGCCGACTCATGCGATTTCCATTATGCTTAATGACGCGGCAGCGCATTTTTTGAAAAGGGGGCATGATGTTGACCGGTTCATGAATCCAGCTAATCCGGAAAGGACGGATGCAATTTATGTTAAGGACATCGGTTTATTCATTTTGCAAGCATCGTACCCGGTGTCTGCGGAGCCGCTTGAGTTAGGGGGCCGACATTCGGTCATCAGTTTTTACGATATTTACGATGAGGAAAGATTGAAAGATCGAAACAGAGAAATTGCCGATAGTTTCTATCAAGCGGAGGTATCTGTGAAAAAAACGTTGCGCTCATTGTCAGAGGCAATCACAATCCATGATGAATGGGAACAAGTGAATATTAACCGTATGATGTGGGATCGTCACGCAGATTTGATTGATTCCTTGAAAAAGGAATTATTTGGGACGATGAAACTGCATAAGGAATCGGCAGTTTCGCATCGGCTTATCGGCTCTTTATCGTCGGGCGGGTCCCATGATTTTATCCCTTCGATTACGAATCGGATGAAGCGGCGTATACTGATGAAAGGGTTGTCCGGTTCTGGGAAATCGACTTTGCTGAAAGCGTTAGGGAAGGAAGCGGAAGAACGGGGAGTCGATGTGTTATACGGCTGGTGCGGCTTAGATCCAAATAGTGTCGATCTCATATTATTTCCTGAGTTGTCTGTTTGCCTCTTTGATGCAACAAAGCCCCATGAATATGATCCAGATGGCTCTGCAGATGAATTATTGGATCTTGTTCCTTTATGTGAAGAAGATAAAGATGCCGACCAGAAAATTGAAGAAATTTCGGCTAGATATAGAGAGAAGATATTGGACGCATCCGGCTATATGCACGCATTTGCGCAGGCTGAAAGCAGAATTAGGACATTGATGGATCAGGCGATTGTTCGAGAAAAATTGGATGAAAAGGCGAAAAGGCTTACGAGCATGATCGGACTATAACGCAGCTTCCTTATGCGATTTTTTGCTTCCTGTATGATAAAATGGGGGCATCACTCGTTTGAAAGGAAGATCGCAGTGTCAAAAGTGTTAGATGCATTTCTACAAGAAAATTTACAGGAATTAAGGGACTTGGGTCTTTACAATGAAATTGATCCAGTTGAAGGCCCGAATGGCCCCATTATAAAAATTGGCGGAAAAGATTTGATCAACCTCTCTTCGAACAACTATTTAGGTCTTGCGACGGACGAGGATTTGAAAAAGTTGGCAATCGAAGCGACGGAAAAATACGGCGTTGGTGCAGGTGCTGTGCGGACAATCAACGGCACGCTTGATATTCATTTGCGATTAGAGGAAAAATTGGCGGAGTTCAAAGGAACGGAAGCTGCTATTGCCTATCAGTCCGGGTTCAACTGCAATATGGCAGCCATTTCTGCTGTTATGAATAAACAGGATGCCATCCTCTCCGATGAATTGAACCATGCTTCCATCATTGACGGGTGCAGACTTTCTGGTGCGAAAATTATACGTGTGAAACATCAGGATATGGACGATTTGCGCGCGAAAGCGAAAGAGGCGACAGAATCGGGCCAGTACGGCAAAATCATGTATATTACAGACGGCGTATTCTCAATGGATGGAGATATTGCAAAATTACCTGAAGCTGTTGAAATTGCAAAGGAATTTGATTTGATCACATATGTGGATGACGCACATGGTTCTGGTGTAACTGGTAAAGGAAAAGGGACTGTAAAGCATTTCGGCCTTGAAAAAGAAATCGACTTCCAAATCGGTACATTATCAAAAGCGATCGGCGTAGTAGGCGGTTATGTTGCGGGAACACAAGCATTGATTGACTGGCTGAAAGTCCGCTCCCGTCCGTTTTTATTCTCCACTGCTTTACCAGCAGGCGATGTTGCAGCAATTATGGGCGCGTTGGACAAAATTATGGCTTCTACCGAGCTGCATGACAAACTTTGGGACAACGGCAATTACTTAAAAGCCGGATTGAAAAAATTAGGCTTTGACATCGGCGTTTCCGAAACACCAATCACGCCGTGCATTATCGGAGAAGAAAAACTGACACAACAATTCTCCAAGCGTCTAATTGAGGAAGGCGTCTACGCAAAATCAATCGTCTTCCCAACCGTTCCAAAAGGTACAGGACGTGTACGTAACATGCCGACAGCAGCACATACAAAAGAAATGTTAGATGACGCATTGCGTATCTATGAAAAAGTAGGAAAAGAATTAGGCGTCATTTCGTAAAAGGATAAAAAAGCAGAAGCGTTGCCATTATTGGACTGCGCTTCTGCTTTTTTGTTATACCTTTTATTGATGACGGATTTTATTCGTTTTAAATAAACAAGTATTTTCCGATAAACAATAAAAAAATGCATATAATAAAGTGAAAAGGGTATAGGCAGAGGAGATAATGTAAATAGGAGTGAAGCGGGTGCATTACAACGAGAGCGTCCAACTATTACAATCGAATGGTAAGAAAGGCGCCGTCATTGTAAAGTTCAGATATGAGAAAATCAAAAAAATCATGCTCTTTATAGTGAAGGATGCTGGCATGATTTCATTTGAAGAGCTATCGGAAAAGACTTTAAGAAGATTAACGCCATTTGACGGGAATAACAAGTGGTATATGGAAGCAGTTGTAACGGATTTAGAGGCAAGGGGACTTTTGGAATGTCCTATGCACAATGGCCAACTTTTTGTGAAGTATGTAGGCTGACAACTTAATATTGGATTCGAAACGGGCTGGGACATAACTAGCTTTAAATAAGAAAAAAGTGAAATTGAGCTCGCTCAATTTCACTTTTTTTCATTTTTTAAAGTCCCCCTTTCCTGTTGGCCGTGAATTTTCGTA
>NZ_JBBCZC010000007.1:0-102376 GCF_037144575.1 Sporosarcina sp. USHLN248 | reverse complement strand
ATCAGAAGTGGTCCTTATTTTTATTCAAAAATAATCAAAGCCTGTGAAATTTTACTCGTCGTAAAATTTCACAGGCTTTTTCATTTCAGAGGAGGGTTTTGTCCCAGCCTCTTTATTTTGCTGAATTTACTGGTAGAATGCTCTCTTCCATTCTCTTTAATGTATAGAATAGCACGTAACGTTGCATACCAACTGCATTGGCGACGGATTGATCCCTTTCAATACGAAAACGCCCACGATCTTTATTTTTCAGCGCTATAATTGCGCTCAATGAATGTTTCATCCACGGAACGGGCACTTTTGATAGAGTGGCAGCAGCAGCTTCTCTATCGTTTTTCATCGCATAGCCGATTCCGCGATAATAATCCTTGTACAACGGATTTGTCATTTGATCAGAAAAAGTAATAAGTTTTTGCCAATCTTTTTGGAAGATAGCCAAGTTTGCCTTGTACACTTCTTGTACCTCAGCTTGTGGATATGCCGCCAAGACACGCTTCAATGAATCAATCACTTCCTCATTATTTTCATGAGACAAAGCGTATGCATATTGAAAAATGGGCTTTTTCTTATGCGTTGTCAAATAACGGCCAATTAATTTCATGTTTTTGGATTTGTAAATGACGTAAAATGGATAACCGATCATTAAAGCAATGATGAATAGGATAATTATGATAATAATCAGCCACTCCGGCATCCCGAAAGTATAGAGAATATACGCGAAAAAAATACTTAATAGAATAACGATTGAATAATTAAAAAATTTATTATGCATTCGGGCACCTCGCATTTTCTTTTAGTATAGCAGAAAAGCTTCAAGAATAAAGGATGAATGTTGTATTTCATAGAAGAACATAATATAATCTAAATACATTGATAGAAAAGGATTTTTGATAATAATAATTCGGAAATGTCCTTCCCATAAATACATTTGCACAATAGGAGGAGTCACGATTGAAAAAGATCTTAGTTACGGGAGCGCTAGGGCAAATCGGATCAGAATTGATTACCAAACTCCAAAAAGAGTATGGTGAAAATAATGTTTTGGCGACTGATATTCGAAAACCCCAACAAGCGCAAAATGGTCCTTTTGCTATTTTGGATGTAACAGATGGCAAAAAAATGCATGAAGTAGCAAAAGAGTTCGGTGCCGATACAATTATGCATATGGCTGCATTGCTTTCGGCGAAAGCGGAAGAGAATCCGCTGCTCGCTTGGAATCTAAATATGGGCGGCCTCGTAAATGCATTGGAAGTTGCCCGTGAATTGAATTTACAATTTTTCACACCAAGTTCAATCGGCGCATTTGGTCCATCCACACCAAAAAATAATACGCCTCAGGATACATTGCAAAGACCGACAACGATGTACGGTGTAAACAAAGTGTCGGGAGAGTTGCTATGCGATTATTATTTCCATAAATTCGGCATCGACACAAGAGGTGTCCGCTTCCCAGGTCTTATTTCAAACGTGGCTCAACCAGGCGGAGGTACGACTGATTACGCTGTAGATATTTATTACAAAGCAATCGAAGAAGGGAAATATACTTCTTTCATTGCCAAAGATACCTATATGGATATGATGTATATGCCTGACGCGCTTCAAGCAATCGTGGACTTAATGGAAGCCGATCCTGCAAAGCTGATTCACCGAAACGCGTTCAATGTGACAGCTATGAGCTTTGAGCCGGAAGAAATTGCTGCTTCGATACGCAAGCATATTCCAAACTTCCAACTTACCTATGATGTGGACCCAGTGCGTCAAGCAATTGCAGAAAGCTGGCCTGATAGCATCGACCCATCGGCGGCAGTGGAAGAGTGGGGCTTTAAAGCAACATACGATTTAGATATGATGACAGCCGATATGTTAGAGCAACTGAAGAAGAAATTGAAAGCATCCTAAAGCCGCGATTACGCGGCTTTTTTGAATGCGGTGCTTTACGCATAAAGTTAAGCGACAGTGCATAAATGACGATTCGGAGCTCAAAAAACTTTATAAAAACTCATAAGGCGGCTGTTAAACCGCATTTTTCCGTCTAATACGCATAACGATCTCAACCCACTACATAAAGCCCCACTAAAGTATAAAAAACCCACCGAAGACCAACTCGGTGGGCAAAGGTCTATTAAAACAACAAATGTGCAACGCCTGCTACAATCGGCAAAGCGATCAATGTACGTAATAAGAAAATAACAATCAAATCCAAAATGTTAATTGGAATTTTCGTGCCTAATATTAATCCGCCGACTTCAGACATATAAATCAGCTGAACGACAGAAACTGTTGCAATGGTGAACAATGTAATGGGAGAAGTGATGACGCCGTCTGCCAAAATGACAGGCAAGAACATGTCTGCGAATCCGACGACCATTGATTGTGCAGCTGCAGCTGCTTCTGGAATGCCTAAAACAGACAGGATCGGTTCAAAAGGCTTTCCTAAAAATGTGAACACGCCTGTATATTCTGCTAAAATCAGTGCAACAGTACCGAATGCCATAACAACAGGTGCAACGCCTAACCACATATCCAATACATTTCGCATGCCATCCGTAAACACTTTGCCGATCGATCGGTTCTTCGATGCGGTCTCCAACGCGTTTTCCAAGCCATGGTTCACTACGTTGTAGCCAGCAGGAAGCTTCTCTTCTTCACCTGTGAATGGGCGGCCATCTATGTATTCCTCTTTTTTGCTGCGCAAAGGATAAATGCGAGGCATTACGAGCGCCAAAACGACTCCAGTTAACAGAATTGTCCCGTAAAACGGCAGGAAATATTGCGACATGCCAACCGTATCGATAATGACGAGAGAGAAAGTAATTGAAACGACAGAGAATGTCGTCGCAATAATTGAGGCTTCCTTTTGTGTGTAATGCCCCTCCTCATATTGTTTGCTTGTCAATAAAACCCCGATTGTCCCATCTCCAATCCAAGATGCCAATGCATCAATAGAAGAACGGCCCGGCAGTTTAAATAAAGGGCGCATAACCTTCACCATCATCGTTCCGAAAAACTCCAAAAGACCGAAGTTTAATAGAAGTGGTAAGAGTAACCCTGCGAATAAAAAGATAGTGAATAAGAAAGATACGAGTCCATCGGGTGCTAATAACAAGCCACCGGTATCCTCACTCCAAATCGCTTCAGGCCCGATTTGAAATGTCACCATAATTGCAAATATCGCCCCGACTACTCTTGTAATTGCCCAAAAAGGTGTTACTTTGAATAAGCTTTCCAAAAGAGTAGGAGCCCCTGTTCCGTCTGCTTTAGGGATGAACAAATAGATCAATGAGCCGATTGCTGCAATGCTAATCAAAATCATAGCTGTCATAGGCATCGCTGGCTCTAAAAAGCCTGACAGAATATCCGCTAATTTAGCGATTGGCACTTTCCATTCTTCACCGAACTTTAATGGAACCATGAATAAAACGATCCCAAGCAAAGAAGGAATTAAGAAGTAAAACCATGTTGATAAACGATGTTTTTTCAAAATATGATTCCCCTTGTTGAATAAATTTACGTATCATATGAATAATTATACATACTATACGTTTATTCGATTCTTGTAAATACAGTATCTCAAATTTTTACTTTTCAGTCACTACATAGTTTCCATAATTAATATAAAATTAGTATTTTATCTCCTTGCTCCGGTATTTTTACCCTATTTAACTTTGTTTCAAACGATGATGAATAGTAGAGCAGAAGGGATTTCAAAACAAAAAACCCATTGGCAACAAACTTTGCCAATGGGGAAGATCACTGTTATTCAAAATCACGGTCCCAGCGGTACGTATAGAAACGTTCATTATGAAGCCATTTGAACGCTTCGGGATCCTTTTCCGCGAGCCGTTTTTCCATGTCACGCATCATCCAAACGGTTTGAGAAGCGTGAGAGTTTAAAGTCGCCAGTTTTTTCTCGGCAACTGCTTCAACGTTGTGATGAACGTCCGGCTCGCCAATGAGCTCTTTTGTATTATTTGCAAAAGCGATTGTGTAAATCGTCGGCCGTTCGTTTTCATTCATCCTACGGACTGCCCGGATTACTGCTCGGCCGGTAGCATCGTGGTCCGGGTGTACAGACAGTCCAGGGTAGAATGTTATGATGAGGGAAGGGTTCGTATCTTCAACTAAATCGGTAACAAGCTGAATCATCTTTTCATCATCTTCAAATTCGATCGTCTTATCCCGCAAGCCCATCATTCGTAAATCCGTTAATCCCATGGATGCAGCAGCATTTTGCAGCTCCTGCTTGCGTATTTGAGGAAGCGTCTCCCGATTCGCAAATGGAGGATTGCCTAAGTTCCTCCCCATTTCACCTAACGTTAAGCAAGCATACGTAACAGGAACGCCCATTTCAATATAAGAAGAAATTGTTCCCGAGACGCCAAATGCCTCATCATCAGGATGCGGAAAAATGACAAGCACATGTCGTTCTTTTTTTAACATTTCAATAAACCTCCTTATGCCTCACATTCGCCGGAGGCTACCTTTGTTTAGCAAATCCATCAGCTATGTGGATTTGGTGGATGAAGCTTCTATTTTGAACACTATTTGTTAAATGAATACAAGCATCAATATGTAAACGGTGTCTCGCTAATCTCAAGCGCAACCGCTAACTTGCCATCCGGATCCAAACCAGCCATAAGCAGTCGATCATGCTCATCTACCGTATAATGCGTAATGCCTTGTGCATAAATCCAGCCAGAAGGTAATTTCAAGCCAATACGATGTGGTGAATCACCAGCTACCTTACCAAGCTCATATTTAACGACAACATTTCGAATAAACGCTCCCGCATTAAAAAAGCCTTCCTTAAAATGGGCAGCATATGCACCGTTTGTCGTTTCGAGATGGATATATACATCTTTGTTTGCATAAGAGTCAAGCAACTCCTGCAGCCGTTCAGGTTTTACGATTTCCATGACAATGCCCCTTTCGATCAATTACGCAACGTAATTGCTTTCGGATTTTTATAGATAAAGTAATAGATTACGTGGATTATGCAGGGATACTCAGAATGTACTGTACTCATTCCGCCTGCTTTATCGTTTGAAAATCCGTTACATCTTTCGGAACCTTCACTAAATTCGACTTGATGGTGTCCTGAAGCTGCACAAATGACTTCGACACGTATCCCTCAGTTAATTGTGGCGGGGACTTTCGCCGAATATAGTTAAAAGCCGATGCTTTTAGTATATAGAAAATGGACCGTGAATGCGATTGACGTGCTTTGAGTTTAAGATGTACATTGGTTTGCAAAGAAAAGTGTGAGGTTTGGCAGGTTAGCGAACGTCATGACGTACGGGTAAGCAATGTGAAAACAATATAACGTGCTTGTCTCACAATATGGTTTGCGCAACATAACATAAATTGTTCGCAACGCAATGTGGATAGAGGGCAACACAATATAAAGGTGTGTAATAAACGTAAGTCGTCCGCAGCGCAATGTAAAAGTTCCGAAACACAATGTAAAAGTTCCGAAACACAATGTAAAGGAGCGCAACACAATATAAAGTGCCCGTATCACAATGTAGTTCGTGCAACAAAACGTAAATCCTTCGCCGCGCAACCTGCCCGGTCTATATCCCACTATTGGCGATTCAATACAATAATGTCCCCGCAAACAAATAAAAAATCGAAAGAACGCAGCGCGCTCCTTCGACTCTTATCAAAGTTCTGTAATCGTAATTTCGGGAGCTCCGAACCGGTTTTTCGCTCCGTGCATAACTGGGCCGACATATTCGTTCAGTTTCCAGCCGTTTGCAATCGCTGCTGTAACGAATTGTTTTGCTTCAATCACTGCTTCTTTTACGTTAAGACCGTTTGCCAAGTTCGCTGTAATAGCCGCTGCGAACGTGCATCCCGCACCGTGGTTATAATGCGTTTCAGTTTTTTCAGCTTCCAATAAAATAAATGATTTACCGTCGAAGAATAGATCAGCAGCTTTATCGTGTTGAAGCTGTTTACCGCCTTTAATGACAACGTTGCGGGCACCTAATGAATGAATTTTTTCGGCAGCCGCTTTCATTTGTTCAATTGTAGAAGGGGTTTTCATTCCGGCTAGTTGTCCCGCTTCAAATAAATTTGGTGTCGCGATTTCGGCTTTCGGCAATAAATATTGAATCATTGCATCGACAGTACCTGGGTTCAACACTTCGTCTTCACCTTTACATACCATAACGGGGTCAATGACGACGTGGTCCAGTCCAGATTCGGCAATTGCCTCTCCGGCTGTTTGAATGACTTCTTCAGTGCTCAGCATGCCCGTTTTAATAGCGTCAATTCCTGTTGAAAGAGCTGTTTTAAGTTGCGCTTTCAATACGTCGATCGGAAGGGAGTAGACGCCATGACTCCAATGATTATCAGGGTCCATTGTCACAACTACTGTAACCGCAGTCATGCCATATGTGCCGTGCTCTTGGAATGTTTTAAGATCTGCTTGTATACCCGCTCCGCCAGATGTATCAGATCCGGCGATCGTCAAAGTCTTTTTCAATGTCATGTCGGAATTCTCCTTCGTGTTGGATTGCATTCACCTTTATCTTAATCAACTTGAAGAAAAAATACAATTGTCGGATATTATCGGATGCTCCGTTAAATATGCTACCGACTTATAGAGAACAGACACGACATGTTGTCGAATTCAGTTGTTTTCCATAAAATAACGGACAATAAAGTTGTTTGTTTAGTAACTTTTCGATAGTCTAAACGTACAACTATTAGCGAAGATTTGTAGAGAATACTTTTATAGGGTAGGTGAAGAGGGAATGAAAGATCACAATAGATCAAAAGAGCATAAAAAAGCAATGTCACAATTAGAAGCTTCCAAAAAGGAGTCAGCTGTAACTTTCGAAGAGGTGGCTGGCCGTAGAAGGCGAATTTGGCGTCCTATGAAAATTTTCTCTACGTGGAGAAAATCAATGATCGTTGTTGCAATTCTTCTCATTCTGTTTGTCCTTTCTCTTCCTTTCCTCACATTTAAATATTTAACATTAGGCAGCACATATACGGAGCAAAAGGGTGTGTTTTTAGAACGCATTCAAGACCTAAAGGAAATTGCGACTGCGGAAGCGTATACGAAAGTTATTATAGAAAGACAGGATAATCAGCTATTTGGACAAGACATCGGTATGGACTTGCCGGGCACGAAGCGGCAACTTTTAGTTGTTGTACCCGGATCGGTCAAGGCGGGTGTGGATTTATCCGGCATGACAGAACAAGACATAGTAGTAGATGAGAATAAGAAGACTGTGAAACTAACATTGCCAACTGCTGAGTTTTTAGGGGGAGCCGAAATTTATTTCGATCAAATTGAAATGTTTTCCTATGAAGGTCTACTCCGGAGCAAAGCTGATATTCAGGAAGGCTATGAAATTGCGGACGAGGCGAAAGATCTGATTATGGAAGAGGCTGCAGCGCAAGGTGTGCTCGATATGGCGAGGTATAATGCGGAGAAAACTTTGAAAGAGATGTTTTCATTCGCAGGATACGACGTGACAATCGAATTTAAGGAGTGAGCAACGTTGGCGAAGCAGATATTTGGAAACGATTGGGACAAAGTTATGGGGGATGAGTTTCAAAAGCCGTATTATCAGAGGCTACGGAAGTTTTTGATTGAAGAATACCGCAATGAAACCGTTTTTCCCTTAATGGAGGATATGTGGACTGCATTTAAGCTGACACCTTACAACAGGGTGAAAGTCGTTATTTTAGGACAAGATCCATACCATGGATTCGGCCAAGCGCATGGGCTTAGTTTTTCCGTAAAACCGGGTGTCAAACTGCCGCCAAGTTTGCGCAATATGTTTAAAGAATTGCAGCAAGACATTGGTTGCGAACTGCCTGAAAACGGTACGCTCACTGGCTGGGCGAAACAAGGAGTCCTAATGTTGAACACGGTTTTGACGGTTCGGGAAGGAAAAGCGCATTCCCATAAAGGCAAAGGGTGGGAGCTCTTTACGGACGAAGTCATCCGAAAATTATCAGCTCGGAAGGAACCAATCGTTTTTATCCTTTGGGGCAGACCGGCTCAAGAAAAAAAGAAGCTGATTGATTTGACAAAGCATGCGGTGATCGAATCGGTTCATCCGAGTCCGCTCAGTGCAAGTCGAGGTTTTTTCGGTAGCAAGCCTTATTCTGCGGCAAATCGTCAATTATTGGAATGGGATGAAAAGCCGATTGATTGGTGCAGGACGTTTTAGTAATGAAATGAAGAGGGATTAAAGATGGCTGTGAATTGTTTTCAATGCAAGTATTTTTATGTTACATGGGACCCGAAACATCCTCGGGGCTGCAAAGCATATGGATTTAAGACACGCGAATTGCCTTCTGTCGTTGTCCGGCGTTCATCAGGGATGGAGTGCATGAAATTCGAAGTGAAGGAAGGGAAGAGGTAAAAATGATTACAACAGATCGTATTCTATTAGAAATAGATCGGCAACTAAATAATGCCAAAGCAGCAAATGATGAGCGCGCGATTCGGGAGTCTTTAACTGCAATCCGATCGCTTTGTGAAGTAGTGCTCGGCAATGAACCTAAAAATGAAACGCCGCGACTGCTAAAAGCGACAGATGTTACGAGCGTACCAACAATCCAAACGGTTTCAGCATTGGAAGGCAAACCGCTTGAAGAAGAGGACGCTAACGGCGGATCAATATTTGATTTTTAATACGTACTTTCTACTTTTAACGCATAAATCGATTTAACAGCGCATAACCTGCTATGATCGACGCATAACTTGATTCTAAAACTCATAATTCTTTTTAAAAACGCATAAAGACTACTGTTGCGCGCATAACACTGCTTATTTCACGCATAAATCATTTAATGGACGCATAAACCGATGGGCGTTTTCTTGGGAATCTTTTTGCGGGGAGTTCATTCGGTTTGCATTTGCTGAATGCGATGAACTCGACTTGTAAACGAGTAATTTTGTGTTGCTTGGTGGGCTATATGCGGGTTGAGGCAGGTTATGCGTTCCAAATGATTATTTCGGACGTAATTATATTAAGCAATCTGAATGGACGGATATGTGGCAGCGGGCGATGAAATTGGATTATACGCCAATCGTGCATGTGGCGAAGGTGAAGCCGAAAGCGGAACGGTGTGGCCGCAGCGTGGGCGTTTTCCAAGCGGGTGCCGAAGCTTATCAGGCTGTTAGCTTGCAAACGCAGTCAAGGCGAATTACGTGGGGCCAGCGCCATAGTGAATGATAGAATGCGTTTTTCTTCCACTTCATGCGTTTTAGAGCAGCATCCCTCGTTCCAACTTCCCACTCCATTTATTAAACCATCCCGCTTCAACTTACATAGCAAAAGAGGTAGTATAGTATACAAGAATTTCATTTTCTGATGAAGAAAGAAGGAAGACAAATGCCATTTTTTATTATAGCAGGGGCAGTGAATGCGGCATTATCTGTCGCATTGGGCGCTTTTGGTGCGCATGCGTTGAAGGAACGCCTGTCTGAGCATTATCTAGCGGTTTGGGAAACAGCTGTGCAATATCAGATGTTCCATGCAATCGGACTCATTGCCGTCGGGATTCTAATGAGCTCATCGCTTCTTGGACCGTCGACCCAATTAAGCTGGGCAGGGTATTTATTGTTAGCGGGTATTATCATCTTTTCGGGAAGCTTGTACGTATTAAGCTTGTCTGGCATCGGTATTTTAGGAGCGATTACTCCAATTGGCGGCGTGGCGTTTATTATTGGTTGGATTCTGCTGATCATCGCTGCCATTCAGTTTGGTAAGTAAAATATAAAATTTCTTCATCCGTCAAGCGCATAATCGTTTGACGGATTTTTTCATAGCATTAAATAACACGGAATAGTCATCATGATGCGTTCACTTCTTTGATATAATAAGCGAAAAGGGAGGGATTCATATGGCTTTATCGAGCGTTTCATCGAAGCAGAAATGGTTGTTTCTTTTACTGTTTATCGTGCTCTTAAGTAATTTTGCTGTTTACAGGCTACCTGCCATTCCACTTCCACAAGATGCTAACGGAGTTGTTCTTGGTTCGTTGTTAGACCTTTCAATCGTTGCCCCATTGCTAATTCTATCGATTACAAGGAAAAAAGGGTACACTGTTAAAAGATTTTTCACCTTCATGGTTCTTGGTTTAGTTGCTGCTCGATTCATTATACCAGCAGAACATTTTGCGCCGTTTCAATTTGTTCCATTTATAGCGGTTGGCTTTGAAGTCGTCATTCTCATAGCGGAAATTGGGTTGCTTTTTCTATTGGCAAAGCATTTACCCGGCATTTTACGAGAGCTAAAAAAAGAAAAACTCAATGGTTTATTCGCTTTTCCAGCGATCGTGAAGGAAAGAGTGTCATCTCATCCGATCATTTCTATCATTTCAGCTGAAATGCTTATGTTTTATTATGCATTTGCCTCATGGAAACGAAAGCCTATTATTGGGGAGTCAACCTTCACGTTACACCAAAAAACAAGTTATATAGCTTTTAACATTATGCTCATCCATGCAATTGTTCTTGAAACGTTTGGTTTGCATTGGTGGCTGCATGATCAATCGATTCTTTTATCCGTTATTCTTCTCATATTGAACGTTTATTCCATCCTATTTTTCATTGGAGACATTCAGGCGGTTCGGTTGAATCCTCTGAAACTGAATCGTAATTATATGCAAGTCTCTTTAGGATTAATGAAGCGTATGGAAATCCCATATTCTAATATTGAAAACATACTTTGGGAAGAAAAGGCTGCTACTTTTTCATTGAAGCAGCGTGGAACGATTGACTTTATTGCCAAAGATTTTGAGGATGTGAAACCGCAATGTATACTTCAATTAAAGCGTCCGATAAAAGCTGTAATGTTTTTAGGATTTGAAAAGGAATTTCATACGGTTGCGCTCCGTGTCGATGAGCTAAGTAGATTTCGGCAACAGCTTGAACATAAAGTCAATGAAAAATCTTCCCGTGAATGATTCCGGGAAGATTTTTCATTGAAGCTTACGGTGTTTGATCGAAATAAGCGAGTTCTTCGTCGAACTCTGCATAGTCGAAGTAGATCATCGGGAAGAGGAATCGATGATCGGTGCCAATTTCACTAATAATGACGTGATCGCGGCCGGCAGCCTCCACTCTGCCGCGGACGGATATTGTGTTTTCTCCCGCTTCGACTGCATGTTCAAAAGAAAAATGAAATACGCCGGGCTTTCCCCTGTTTAGCCTTAGGATGTTTTCAATATAAGATTCTTCTCTGAATCTTCCCCGGCCGGTGGTTGGAACTGGTACTTGCGGCGGTACGACGGGCTGTTGGGGTTGTTGTGGAAAACCAGGGTACCAATAATACTGAACCATTTTTTCATCCTTTCAAAAGTTTGTGGGCAATCTTTTTCGGTAGGGGAATAGAAGCAATGTGCCTTATCTTTTAGGCATTCCATTCGTAATACCATTGGGCTGGGCATGCGTCGGTTGGTTCGAACAATTAGTGTACCGAGGTGTAGAATTTGAATGCACCCTGCCAGTGTTCGCTTCGTATTCCGTCCGTTTTGATAAAGGTAGCATTTTGTTGTTACTTTAAACCGATCAGCCTTTGAAAGGCTATCAGTTGCAACGGTCGGATATCTTTAAAATCCAGGCGGTTTCCGCATATTAGTTTACACCTACATGTTCCAACCATCAGCATTCTAAATTGCCCTTCACCCCTGCTTCAGCACGTAATTATTTTGCTAATACATCCACTTCCTTGTCAGTGGCTTTTAAAACTGCCACAGTTTAACCCCCTCGATAGAACAATATGCTTTTCTATCTTTAATCATGACTTGAAAATAGATATACTATGGGGAAAGGGGGTAATTGCATGAATATTGATAATACTATTCCTGTTTTCATATCTTTTTATAAAACGATTAAACAGTTCTCTTTGGACGATTTGAAAAAATTTCTTAACGACAATGATGCCGTTTATCAAGCATACTTCCCGAATCATTGTCCACGTACAGATGAACGCCTGCAACAAGCGGTAGATCAATATGGAAATAAAATAAGGGAGATCGAAGCTTTTTCGAAGCAATTTCCGGAAATTCTACAAGCTATCGAGCGTCGATTTCAAACTACATATGATTTCGATGTCCCATTACATGCTAAATTGATCGTTGGGACATTTGGATCAAATGCTTTTGTAACGAGTGACAATAAACGTGAATTGTATTTTGCAGCAGAGAAATTATCCGCTAAGCCTGATCATATGCGCGTAATTGCAGCGCATGAAATCGGTCATGTGAATCATTTTTCAATGGCGACAAAAGGAGGCATGGACTGGTCAAAAGTCGATTGGATGCATGGGTTGACGACACTTTATACTGAAGGGGCAGCAACTTACTTTTCTAAGCAGATTGTGCCAGATTTGAAGCAATCAATGTATTTTTCATTTGACGATGAAGGAGATCCTTGGGTGCAATGTTATGAAGAGAATAAAGAAGAAGTAAAACGGCGCTTTTTGCAAGATGCCTCGGCAGGGTGGGATATGCCGAAAGAGAAGGAATGGTTCCGTTTATCGGGTGGAAGTTATTTTGGTAGAAATCGTATCGGTTATTTACTTGGAACGGATTATATTGAAAACTTGGTTGAACGATTTGGAGAGAAAAAAGCATTAACGTTCTGGAACGGTAACGATTTGCATGCGGATGCGATGGAGTGGTTGAAAGCTTAAAAGCGAAGGGGAGTGCCCTTCGCTTATTTATAACTATAAACGGGTTTAAAACTTAAATGATCGTATCGTTTCTTGCAGATCTTCCGCCATTTTTGCCAATGTATCAGAAGCCGCTGAAATCTCTTGCATGGATGCTGTCTGCTCTTCCGCGGCTGCCGCAATATTTTGCGTGTGAGCTGCAGATGCAGTGGAAATCTCGTAAGTTTCGTCCACTATCATTGCGACGTTGTCGAACTGCTGGACATTGTCTTGTAAGGCGCGTGATACGTCCCCGATCTGGGACAATACGTTGTTGACACCTTCAGCGATTTGCTGGAATGCGTCGCCTGCATCATTCACCATGTTGATTCCTTCATTGACAGTGACCGCACTTTGGTTCATTGCAATGACGGAATGGTCGATGTCTTCCTGAATCGTCTTGATGAGTGAACTGATCTGACGTGCAGAGTCCGCTGATTGTTCCGCCAATAATTTCACTTCATTGGCAACGACTGCAAAACCTCGTCCGTGTTCGCCTGCCCGAGCGGCTTCAATTGCAGCATTGAGTGCGAGTAAGTTTGTTTGCTCTGCGACATTCGTAATCATTGATAGGATGTTTGTGATTTCCTTCGATTTGTTACCTAATTCATTGATAGCCAAGGCAGTTGATGTTGTCTCTTGCTGAATGGTTTGCATATGATTGATTGTTTGTGTAATGACTTTGTAGCCGCTTTGAGCAGTACGTGATGTTTCCGTGGAAGCAGCGTCCGTTCTTTTCATGGCGGTGGAAATCTGTTCTAATTCTTTCGCGATTCGGTTCATTGCATCGCTCGAGTCTTTTGTTTTCGCCATTTGAGCATCTGCACCCTCTGCTATGTCTTGAATGGAACTGGTAACCTGTTCAACGGATCGACTTGTTTGCTCGCTGCTAGCGGACAGTTCTTCTGATGTTGCCGCTACTTGCATAGAAGCTGTGGACACTTGCCCAATCATCTGCTTTAGATTGTCCGTCATGCGATTTGTATAACTTGCCAGCTCGCCGATTTCATCTTTATTGCGAATGTTCAGTTGTTCGGATAGCAAATTGCCGTCCGCCACTTTTCCAACCTTCTCTGTAACAAGTTTTATAGGTCTTGATAAATGATTTGAGAACCAGATAATAACGATCGTTCCAACGATCAAGGTGATGCCAAGGACGATGGATAGAGTGATGAGTAAATCATTTGCGCCGCTATTGAAATCTGTTAAATAAGTTCCGGATACGACAATCCATCCCCAAGCAGGGTCCATTTCCGCATATACAATTTTAGGAGAGATCTTTTCGCTATTAGGCAATTCGAAGTCGAATGTGACAAAGCCGCCTCCGTTTTTAGCAGCTTCAATCGTTTCTTTTGTCGTATACATACCATCCGGTGCTTGGGAATCGTACAAATTTTGGCCTTCCAAGGTCGGGTGGACAATGGCATTTCCGTCTTCATCCAACACGAAGTAGTAGCCGTACTCTCCCATGTCGACTCTGTTTTCCAGAGCGCGTGTCCCGTCTGCCAACATTGGACCGACTAACTTCTCCGCAGCTTTGCTTTGCGCCTCTTTTAACGTCAATGTTCCGTTTTGCACATCGTCATTTAGTACGGCAATCATATTAAGCGCCGACATTACATTGTTCTTAATGCCGGTAGTGCCGACTTCATTCAAATGGCTTTTAGCAGTTATGTAGCTGGATAGCCCGATTATCAAACTGGGAACGATTAACAGAGTTGCGGTAATGATGATAAGTTTGTTTCGAATCGTAAATTTCATAGTAAGCCCCCTCGTTTCTTATATCGGAAGAAAAAGTTTGTATGTAATAAAAAAAACTGATGGAGAAACAAAATGTTTCTCCATCAGTTTTATTTAACTCAAACGTTGAAAAACTCGACTTTTTTGTCTCCTTCTAACAACGTGCCGACGAAGAATGATCCGAATACGCCATAGCGCGCGCTCACTTCGTCAAACCTCATTTCATAAACTAATTTTTTGAACTGAAGAACATCATCAGAGAAAAGGGTTACGCCCCACTCGTAATCGTCGAAACCGACAGATCCTGAAATGATTTGTTTCACTTTTCCTGCATAACCGCGGCCGATCATGCCGTGGCTGCGCATCAGTTCTTTTCGGCGGTCCATGTCAAGCATATACCAGTTGTCGTCGCCTTCGCGTTTCTTGTCCATTGGATAGAAGCAAACGTATTGGCTGCGTGGCAATTCAGGATATAGACGTCCGCGCACGTATGGATTTTGGTAAGGATCCTCATTGGATTCGCCTGCAAGGTAATTGGATAATTCAACGACCGAGACGTAAGAATAAGCTGGAATTGTGTAATCTGCAATCGTTAATTTATTGAATTCCGCTTCCAGCTGCTGCAATTCATCCATTGTCGGGCGAAGTGTCATCAGCATGAAATCTGCTTTTTGGCCAACGACAGTGTAAAATGCGTGGCTTCCTGTTTTATTTTCATCTGCTTGTTGGAGCTTATCTAAAAAGGCCATGAACTCTTCAACCGCTTCTTGACGTTCTTCTTTTGAAATCAATTTCCAAGACGCCCAATCCATCGTCCGGAAATCATGTAGGACATACCATCCATCGAGTGTAATTGCTGCTTCGTTCAAGTGAATTCAAACTCCTTTTCGTGAATTTGGTTATACGGTTATTGTAGCACAAAGCATCGGAAAACATGTGATACAACGGCTGTTGTCATCAATTTGACATGATGTATATAATTGTTCCTATGAACAGAACTATTGTATGCTTAAAAGACACGATACTATTTAAAGAGGTGGATGGCAAGTGACGGATGTATTCAGCGAGATAAAACGAAAATTAAGCGGTAAGCGAAAAACGATCATTCTTCCAGAAGGTACGGATTTGCGCATAGTAGAGGCGGCATCCCGTTTGCATTCAGAAGGATTTGTGAAGCCTGTTCTGTTAGGGGATGAAACACAGATTGCGGATACCGCTAAAGGAGCAGGCATTGATTTGACGGATATAGAAATATTGGTGCCTGAGGCGGACCCTGAATTTGAGGAATTATGTGAACGATTCGTTGACCGGAGGAACGGCAAGGCTACGATTGAACAAGCCCGTGAGCTTTTAAAAGATCCGAATACATACGGCACGATGTTAGTATATACGGGCAGAGCGGACGGACTTGTCAGCGGTGCAGTCCATTCGACTGCGGACACAGTGCGACCTGCATTGCAAATTATTAAAACGAAGCCTAACATTTCAAGGACAAGCGGTGCTTTCATTATGATGAGGGGAGAAGAACGTCTCGTATTTGCAGATTGCGCAATAACGGTCAATCCGACTGCGCAGGAATTGGCGGAGATTGCCGTGGAAAGTGCTAAAACGGCTAGAGCATTTGGCATTGAACCGCGTGTTGCAATGCTTTCATTCTCAACGAAAGGTTCTGCTGTCACCGAAGAGACGACGAAAGTAGTTGAAGCCGCGGAAATTGCGAAGAAATTAGACCCGGAATTGTTGCTTGACGGAGAATTCCAATTCGATGCAGCATATGTGCCAGAAGTGGCAAAGAAAAAAGCTCCGGATTCAGTTATTAAAGGGGATGCGAATGTATTTATTTTCCCTTCATTGGAAGCGGGCAACATTGGCTACAAATTGACGCAACGCTTAGGGAACTATGAAGCGATTGGACCAATATTGCAAGGCTTGAACGCACCAGTAAATGATTTGTCGCGTGGATGCTCGGTCGAAGACGTCTACAAACTTTGCCTCATTACGGCAGTGCAAAGCTTACCAGATGAGGAACAATAAACAGTGGGAAATCGAGTGTCAGATGTTCAATTCAGTTTGCAAAAGAAACAATGGCGGCTCATAGACGAATCCATTTCCGCCAAAAAGCGATCAGCGCTTGAATCATTCGCTATGGACGACACACTTTGTCATTTAGTCGGTCAGCAAATGAGCGTGCCGACTGTTCGCACTTGGGTACATGACAATACAGTCGTCTTAGGCATCCAAGATCATCGGCTGCCCTATATTGGCGAAGCATTGCCTCACTTGGAGGAGTCGGGCTATCAATTTATCGTCCGCAATTCAGGCGGCCTTGCAGTCGTTTTAGACGAAGGTGTATTGAATGTTTCTCTCGTTTTATCGGAAAGAGAAGGATCGATTGATATTCCGGAAGGCTATGAAACGATGTTGGAGTTCGTCCGTTTACTCTTCCCGGAAGTTGGAGATAAAATCAAAGCTTACGAAATCGTTGGCTCCTATTGCCCGGGGACATATGATTTAAGCATAGAAGGACGGAAATTCGCCGGTATTTCACAGCGCCGCCTACGCCAAGGCGTTGCGGTGCAAGTGTATTTATGCGTTGAAGGCAGCGGGTCCGAAAGAGCTGAATTGATCCGCAAACTTTATAATGAAGGACTTCGGGGAGAACAAACAAAATTCACTTATCCGACGATCAAGCCGGAAGTGATGGCTTCCCTGTCGGAACTGACAGGAGAGCATCTCACGGTCAACGACATCGTCATTCGCATCCAAATGCTTTTGCGAGCTTTGTCGGAAGAAGAAATTCAAACGGGCGGGCTAACTGCAGAAGAAATGGAACTTTATTCGTTTTACTTGAAACGAGTAGTAGAGCGGAATCAGAAGATGTTGAAGTAGTGTAGCGGAGTAAGTGCCGAGTGAGGAACTTAGGCGTTTAAATAGTGCATATATGCACTATTTAAACGATTTATGAGTAGATTGGAAATCTTTATGAGCTTGTTGAGAGGGTTATGCGTATAGAGAGCAACTTATGAGTCATTAATTTGCTTTATTCGTTTTCAAAGCGACTTATGCGTCTACTGTAGACTTTATACGCAATTGCCATAAGTCATACGTTCATTAATGGGGAAATTGTATTGAATAGGAATGTTTATGGAAGTTTCTGCACTTTTGGTGGAATAGTATCGACAGCTGCTAAGTGAAGGCGCCCCCCAAGCGGAAGGCATCCGCCAGCGCTGAAGCGGTGCAGTTATAGGGGAATTGTATTGAATATAGACTCTTTGCAAACTTTCTATTCTTAAGGGGATGCGGTATCGACTTAACCGGAAGAGAAGGCGCCTCCCAAGCGGCAGCCGTAGCCATAAGACTGTCAGCGTGAAAACGCTGGCGAGTCTTATGGCGGAAGGCATCCGCCAGCGCCGAAGCGGTGCAGTTATAAGAGAATTGTATTGAATATAGGACTCTATGCAAGCTTTCTGCGCTTAAAGGATACGTATCGGCTTGTCCCTGTGCTCAGGAATAAGCGCATGCCCCTTCTAAGCGGTCCCGCTATAAAGTGCAATGCAAGCAGTCTATAAACGCGACAATAGCAATATATGCAAAAAAACCGCCGGATCAATGATTGATCGGCGGTTCTTTTGATACTAAATTTCCATTGCGCTCCATCGTGAAGACCGGCGCGGTCCGCTCCGACTCATCATCCAACGTCACAAGACGTCTTGCCCGGTTCATAATTTGGACAAATTGCTCATAATCATTGCGCAATGTTTTATTTTCTTGGCGAAGCTTCTCGATCTCTTTTTCAAGACCTTCCACTTTATCATTTGCGATTTTAGCAGTCTGCTTCCAACGCAGAGACTCCGAATCACTCGCTCCAGTATGATGTAAGCGAATCAAATAGGCGATTACCGTATCCAATGAAAGCGCAGATAGCGGTACAGCTACCTTTTCTTCATCACCAATCCCAACTGATGGATTGTATAATTGTTGGCTGCGTCGCTTGAAATCGGCGCCCAATACTCGCATCGCCTGTTTCCGCTCCTTCTTCGCCTCTGCCAACTCTTTCTCATACTCTCGGCGAACGACCGCATTCCATCTGAAACCGCATGCTGCGGCAGTCCGGTTCAGCTTATCGCCAACTTCCTCAAACGCACTTAACTGGGTGCTACCTTCCCGGACATGTCGCAGCACCGTTTCAGCTAATAAAATATCATTTTCCTCAAGCCATGCATCCTGTCTAACTTTCACCATCTCCATGCCTCCTGCCATGTTCATAGTCTCTTTCTACGAACAGTTTGGACAGGGTTCAATACTTTTATTCATCCAAATTGGACACTTTGAAAAAACCTTACACTATTTGAATAAAAACCTTTCTTTTCATCTACAGCTGCCCATCCTTTTTGCTATAATAAATAAAATGGACGTGGAGGTGGCGCAATGGATTATAAATATGAAAAGCTTTTCGAAGAGAAGGTGTTCAAAGATCCGGTGCATCGGTACATCCATGTGCGCGACAAAGTGATATGGGACGTGATCGGCACGCGCGAATTCCAAAGGCTTCGCAGAATCCGTCAGTTGGGGACGACATATTTAGTCTTCCATGGTGCGGAGCATAGCCGTTTCCAGCATTCATTGGGCGTCTATGAAATTGTGAGACGTATCATTGATGACGGGTTCAGCGGCAGGGAAGAGTGGAATGATGAAGAACGGCTATTGACGCTGTGTGCTGCTTTATTGCATGATTTAGGGCACGGTCCTTTTTCGCATGCGTTTGAAAAGGTATTTGCGCTTGATCATGAAAAATATACACAAGCTATTTTGACAGGGCCAACTGAAGTCAACGCGGTCCTCCGTCGAGTGTCGCCTGATTTTCCGCAAAAAGTGGCGGATGTCATCGGGAAAACGTATCCTGATAAATTGGTCGTCAGCTTGATTTCAAGTCAGATTGACGCCGACCGAATGGATTATTTACAGAGAGATGCTTATTATACAGGGGTTTCCTACGGCCATTTTGATATGGAACGGATTTTGCGCGTCATGCGGCCTGCGGAAGAGCAAGTCGTCATTAAGTTTAGCGGCATGCATGCGGTGGAAGATTATATAATGAGCCGGTACCAAATGTATTGGCAAGTCTATTTCCACCCTGTTTCTCGAAGTGCAGAAGTCATTTTGATCAAAATCTTGCATCGTGCGAAGCACTTACATAATAGCGGCTATGCGTTTGCGCAGGAGCCCGTGCATTTCAAGTCATTTTTCGATCAATCCATCGAGTTAGAAGACTACATATCTCTTGATGAGAGCATCCTATTAACGTATTTCCAATGGTGGCGAAAAGAAAATGATCCCGTATTGGCTGATTTATGTGATCGTTTCATTAACAGACGGCTGTTCCAATATGCTGAATTCGAACCGGCAACTGAATACCGGAAGGTTGTAGAGCTGGAGCAGTTGTTTAGAAAAGTGGGAATTGACCCGGAATATTATCTTGTCACGGATTCATCGTCCGACTTGCCTTATGATTTTTATCGGCCAGGTGAGGAGAACGAGCGTGTGCCAATCTATTTGCAAATGGCGAGTGGGGAGCTGCGCGAACTATCCCGGTCATCGGAAATTGTCGATGCGATATCGGGCAAAAGAAGGACAGACCATAAAATTTATTTTCCTGAGGATTTATTAGATAAAAAACAGGATGACCCGCACATCAATCAGATTTTGAAGATGCTGAGAGGATCGGAAGGAGTGGACGAGCTTGTTGATTGAACATGCCAAAATAGTGCAGTTCATTTCACTGGCGAATGAAGTGAACGGCCGGAAAAAGCTCCAAAAAATGGTGTACATCGCGAAAAAGATGGAGTTTCCGTTTGCCGAAAAATACGAGTTGCATATGTACGGCCCTTATTCGGAGGAGCTAACATTGCGAGTGGAGGAGCTTTGTGAAATGGGATTCTTGGCAGAGCGTTGCGAGGATAAAGGCTCCTATGTCCAATATAGCTACAATGTAACTGAAGAAGGAGAGCGCTTTGTAGAGATGGCGGGGGAACCCCATGATCTATTATCGGTTTGCATTGAGAAGATGAACGGCAAAAGCTCAAGATTTTTGGAATTGGTTTCAACTCTTTTATACTTCGATTATTTGCCGCAAGAAGAGCAAGTGGAGAAAGTCAAAATTGTGAAGAGCAAATTGAATTATACAGAAGAAGAAATCGAATCCGCTTTTGAATTTATTGAAGAGCTTCAAAAGGGTGCGGGCGTACCGAACAATATGTAACACTGTTAGAGACTGTAAAAAAGTAGCTATGCACTTTTTTACAGTCTTTTTCGGATTCAATACATTTGTTGATTTTTTGGTAGGAGACCTACCTCTTCAAAATGCTGCAGTAACTTTTCCAGAAACCTCTCAACTTCCTCATCAGATGGCACAGCGTTTAGTAAATCTTTCGGGGTGAATGCTTTACCACCTTTAACGACTAAGCTAATCTTTCGGGTATGCTTTATATCAACCAATGGATTGTTCTCCAATATTGCCAAGTCTGCCATATTGCCGACGATAATATTACCTAAATCTATGCGTTGTAAAGCTTTTGCGGCGTTGATTGTTGCGGCGGACAGCGCTTCAATTTCTGTAAAGCCACTCTCAACGAATAATTCCAATTCTCTGTGAAGCGCCATGCCAGGGAACGTGAAAATGCCTGCTGGCGTATCCGTTCCCGTGACAACCGTTCCGCCTGCTTGGTGATACAAGTAAGCGATCTTTTTAATGATTTTATGCTGCCTGCCGAGAAGCTCCAATCCTGCGGAATGTTGCAGGAACATTTGCCATTGACCGATCAATCCTTGATTCTCAAAAGCCTTGTCAATGACGGGGTGTGTTATTTTCCAATAATTTTCCAATAAACGTGCTTGATCGTAAAAGGCTATTGTTGGGCATAACTTGACGCCTTTTTTAATGAGATGTCGACAAATTTCAATAATGGAATCCTCATCCGGCTCATCCCAAGGAATTTCATTCCATACGTTTGCCTCTGCCTGCGTAGACCATTGCGGATACATCGCTTGTATAAAACCAGACGCATGTTCATTCCAGTCGATCCCCATATCAGCAGCATCGACCGCGTTTACTTGTGTGGAATGGATTAAATCGCAGCTAACTTCCTTATGATGCAATTTTGCTTCTTCGACGGCAGCCCGCATCGTTTCCGGCATTAACTTATTGTATACTTTTATGAAAGAGGCCCCTTCCTTCACTTGGCGCCGGACTTCTTCAATAACTTTTCGCTCATCATCTGTACTTAAATTAAAAGGTCCTGTTTCTCCCCATAAACTTTTAGAACCATCGATCAACCGATCAGTCGAAATTATGCGTGGAGTCGGTGCATCGGATGGCGCTTCAATCATGTTGTGCAGCTCGTATAAACTGCCTGCCATATTCCGAACTGTAGTAACGCCAGCTGCCGTAAAAAGGGGAGCAAACCCCATTTTTATGTGGACATGCATGTCGATAAGGCCAGGGATGATCCATTTGCCGCTGCAATCGATAATCTCTGAACCTGTTTGCAAATTTGTGGCTACAGCCAATATTTTATTTCCGTTAAGTAAAATATCTTTTTGCACAAATTGGCCTTTCTCAAAATCCAAAACTTGCCCGCCTTTTAATAGAACACTCATCATCCCATCCCCTAACGGCAAGGTTTTATAATTCTGATAATTAATGGATGCATATTAAAAAGCAATTGGAATGAACCAACCGCCTTATATGTTTTTATTCCCCGTCGCTTAAACGTTTGCCTCCGACGGCATAATGGTTTTTCGGCATTTCCTCAATAAAGACAACAACATTTTGCGCTGGTGCTCCTGTCGTTTCAGCTACAGCTTCCGTCACTTTTTCGCAAAGTGCCCGTTTTTGTTCCTCCGTGCGTCCTTC
The DNA here is from genome assembly GCF_037144575.1 of Sporosarcina sp. USHLN248. Taxonomy (NCBI): domain Bacteria; kingdom Bacillati; phylum Bacillota; class Bacilli; order Caryophanales; family Caryophanaceae; genus Sporosarcina; species Sporosarcina sp. USHLN248. Next base: position 80,035 of record NZ_JBBCZC010000007.1, on the reverse strand, counting down.
TAACATTTTAACAGTTACATATGGCATGTCATTTCCCCCTTTCGGTTAAACTTCGGTATAGTATATATGATAACAGAGTGGAAGGTGGTATTGGAATGACGAATGAACAGAAGCCAAAGAAGAAAATGGGATTTACAATTATAAAAAACGATCCGACAGATGGGCATAAAGGGTTCGGCATCGGATCTTTGTCATTGGAAAACGTATCGCCGGTCATTGTCGATATTGAAGAGGGAGAGGCCCGTATTGAAATTGGTGCCATGCACGCCCGAAGCGATACAGAACGGGGTGTCAAATTTACGACAAACCGAGAAGACTCGGAAGGCGGAAAACCGTATTGGCTCGTATGGGTTACGATCGATTTCAAGGAGTCCGGCCCGTATTACGCCGGAGTTACAGCTTGTGAAATGGTTGTAAATAAGGAAAAACGGCGTGGCTACAAAATTTTGGCCGACCATGTAAATAAAATGGATAAATCAATGAAGCGTCATATTATCGTTGACCATATGGATGAAAAATCGAAAAAGATTTTGGCTGACTTCCTATCAAGCCATAATAAAGAAATGTGGGATCGCAGTGAGCCAAAACTGCATATCGATTTAGGCGCCGACTCACCAGAATTATGAACAAACTGTGAAATTTGGCAGTAGAAGCGCTATCGAAGGTTGAATGTTACTCGTAAAGCAAGTACACTAAAAATACAGCTTGCAATTGTAGGCTAGGACAACCGCACGATACCATATTGTAGAAAGGGATTCACACCAACCCAAGCGAGAATCCTAATCTATAGTAGGCATCGCCGGAAAAAAGCTTTCCTCCCTGAACGATTCAGAGAGGAAAGCTTTTTTGATTGTCGTATTCTGTGCTTCGCAACACAATGTAGGCTTCGAATCATAAGGTAACTCGCCTGCAATGCTACGTAAAACAGCTTGCAACACAACTTCGACCTCGCATCTCAATGTAAATCGGTTTCAACGCAAGTGTCTCGAACAACATAGCTGCTATGCAACGCAACATGGAACTCACATTTCAATGTAAATCAGTCACAACGCAACGTAACCGTCTCACATTGCTACATAATTGTCCTGCAACACAATATAGCTCCAAAGTTCAATCATTCAAAAAATGAAAACGGGAAGAGCTCGAATGTGCCGTCCTCCTGCTCTTTGTTAGACCGTTCCTCACGCAACGATCGATCAGTGCAAAGTTTTTGTGGCATATCTTTATCTTTGACGTAAATTTGCCGCTGGTTTGGGCATTCGTTTACCGCAATGCCGCCGGTTTCGATGTCTACGATGACGCTTTGAACACCGCTTGGCGGGATGAACGGCTCCGGAGGCTTACCTTCATGGACTTTCTCCATGAAGTCGATCCAAATTTTCTTGGATGCCGATTTGTCGTCTAGATCGGTCAACTGTTTACCGACGTCGTAACCTGTCCAAATGCCGGCTGTGAGCGTTGGCGTGTAGCCAATCAAATATTGGTCCGAAATGGTTGTGCCCGATTTTGCAGCATATGGCCTCGTTTGCTTTGGCCGCATGGATAGTCCGGTAACGACTGAGTAGTCGTTAAAAACGGGATCAAACATACCCGTCAGTAAATGTGTCAAAACGAACGCGTCTTGCTCTGTTATAACCCGCTTTGTGCTTTTCTCCGGTCGTTCGTAAACAATATTCCCGTCAGCATCCTCAATCGATAAAATCGTCGTCGGCTCCACTTTCATTCCGCCCGAGGCGATCCGGTTATAGGCGTTTGTCATTTGCAGCAAGGTAACTTCGGAAGTACCCAATGCAACAGCTGGGGATTCTTGAAATTGTACGTCAATCCCTAAACGTTCCGCCATTTTATTGTATTTCTTATAACCGATTTCCTCTAACGTTTTCACCGCGTACACATTATCTGAAATGGCGATTGCTTGTGCCAACGATATCGGATGTCCTGCAAATTTTCCATTGACGTTTTTCGGTTCATAAGTTGCCCTTCCGTCATCATATGTGAAGATTGTCCGTTCAGTAGACAAAAATGTCATTGGGTTATAGCCGCTTTCAAGCGCGGCAGCATAGAGTACTGGCTTCATTGCAGATCCGGGCTGTCTTTTCGCTTGGGTTACCCGGTTGAAGGGGCTTTCTGCATAGTTCCGACCACCGACGAGGGCAGTGATTTCCCCGGTTTCTGGCTCGATCGACATAAAGCCTAACTGAAGTTCATTGTCAGGCATCCACCTTTCGATGATTTCCTCAGCAGTTTTTTGATGATGCGGATCGAGCGTCGTTCGGATTGTCCACCCGCCTTCAGCAGGATAGCGCCCTTTATTGCTTAAAATCTGTTCGGCTTCCCTCCAAACCTCATCTAAGAAATATGGCGCAACCCGTTTCGTACCTTGCCAATCTTCCGTCTTCAAATGAATTGCTACGTCCTTCGCACGCTCTTTTTGAATTTCGGTAATAAACCCTTGCTCCTCCATTAATGAAAGGATAAGTAGTTGCCGCTCCCTAGAACGCTCCGGATTATCAAGCGGCGAATAGATTGATGGCCCTTTGGCAATGGCTGCAATAACAGCGGATTCTTCCAACGTCAAATCTTTTGCGGATTTATCGAAATAAAACTTGCTCGCCGCCTCAACGCCATACATCCCATGGCCGAAATATACAGTATTCAAGTAGCCTTCCAAAATGACATCTTTGTCATAAAATCGTTCCAAACGATAGGCGATGAGCGCCTCTTTTATTTTCCGATTCCATGACTTTTCGGGAGTCAAAAACAAATTCCGGGCATACTGTTGGGTAATTGTACTTGCCCCTTCCACTTTTCGCATTGTTTTAATGTCGCGTAAAATAGCACCAGCAATCCTTTTATAGTCGAACCCGCCATGCTCATAGAAATTCCGGTCCTCTGTTGCAATGAAAGCGTCGATCAACAAAGGGGAAACTTCGTCTAAGTCGACCCAATACCGTCTTTCGGCAGAAAACCGGTCGCCGATCTGTCTGCCGTTCTTATCTAAGAAGACACTCGCTTTCGGAACGCTTAAAGAGGGTGCGCCGGTAATTTGCGCATATAATCGCAAGCAAAGCAAAACGGTAAACATTGCCGTTACGCATGTCACGCTAATGAGCAGCATTGAGCGGAAGATCTTTTTTCTTTTCCTTTTTTTAATATAATCAGCTCTTCTCATATAATCCCGTCCCCATATCAATCATTACAGACAGTATGCGACAGCAAGGAAGAGATTAAACGGTAATCATGTAAAAATACAAAACATAGTCAATAGATTTCAAAAGCCGTTTCTTCAATCATGCCGCAGTGAAGATACAAGAAGTCATATGAATATGACTCAGACTGTAGACAAAGTATTTTTTCACTTTGTCTACAGTCTTTTAAAGGTTTTTAGTTATGGGATAAGTGTTTGCCCAGCTTGGCTTGAAAACGCTTGCCAGACAAGGCGCGAAGTCGAGCGAAGACCCGAATAGAACTTAAGGTTCATGAGGGGACGAGCGAGACGAGCAACGCAGTATGCGAGCGTTTGTCAACAAGCTGAGTCATATGAATATGACTGAAATTCTGAAGCAGTATTGGAATAAACAACTGAAAAACGATATAATGAATAGATATTTTGAAAGTAAGGACGGTGTGCGTATGGAAACGGAAAACGGGCGCCATGTCAATGTGAAGCTTCATTCAACGATTAAGCACGATGAATCCTCTGCTGACACGCATGAATTGACGGCCAAGGGCAAACTGATTGAAAAGGGTGGAAAAACTTACTTGCGGTTTGAAGAAAGCCAAGACGGTCAAAAAGTGCACACAACGGTTAAACTGGACGAAGAAGATACGATTATCATGAGAAGCGGTGCAGTCAATATGCGTTTGCCTTTCACTGCAGGGAGCACGAGGTTAGGCAGTTATGGAGCAGGACCGGCTTCCTTTAATTTATTCGTAAAAACGGAACGTCTTCAAGTACAGGAAGGCAGCATCTTCGCGCATTACACATTGCATGCTGACGACACGCTCTTAGGTACGCATGAACTTACCATTACATATACGGAGGTACAATCATGAACGCAGTTGAACAAATTCAACAGGAAATAAAAGACGCTTTTCGCAAAGCGGTAATAGATGCCGGTTTGGCGGATGAAACGACAATTCCGGATGTAATTTTAGAAACGCCGAAAAACAAGGAGAACGGTGATTACGCAACGAATATCGCCATGCAACTGACGAAAATCGCGAAACAGCCTCCACGCGCAATTGCGGAAGCGATCCTATCAAAATTGGATGCTGACAAAACAGCGATTGATTCGATTGAAATTGCCGGACCAGGCTTCATGAACATCCGATTGAAAAATGATGTCCTCGGCGATGTTGTGAAAACGGTTCTTTCGCAAGGTGAAAATTATGGCCGTTCAACCTCAGGCAAGAATGAAAAAGTGCAAGTGGAATTTGTCTCTGCTAATCCGACGGGAGATTTGCATCTTGGACATGCACGTGGCGCGTCTTTAGGTGACTCGCTTTGCAACATCCTTGATTTTGCCGGTTATGATGTTTCCCGTGAATATTACATTAATGATGCAGGCAATCAAGTGAACAATTTGGCGCTGTCTGTTGAAGCTCGTTATTTCCAAGCATTAGGGCTTGAAAAGGAAATGCCGGAGGACGGCTATCATGGTCAAGACATTATTGACATCGGTAAGAAGTTGGCGGAAGAGTTTGGAGATCAATACGTTAACACTCCCGAACAAGAACGTCTTGAGTTTTTCAGGAAGTACGGCCTTGATTATGAATTGAATAAATTGAAAAAGGACCTTGAAGATTTTCGTGTCCGTTTCGATAATTGGTATTCCGAAACATCGCTCTATACGGACGGCAAGATCGGCGTTGCATTAGACAAACTGCGTGCGAATGGCCATGTATACGAAGAGGATGGAGCGACTTGGTTCCGTTCAACGACATTTGGCGATGACAAGGACCGTGTGTTAATTAAAAATGATGGAACGTATACGTATTTGACGCCAGATATCGCATACCATGAAGATAAAATACGCCGCGGCTTCGATAAGCTCATTAATATTTGGGGCGCAGATCACCACGGGTATATTCCGCGTATGAAGGCTGCGATAGAAGCATTAGGCTACGATCGCGACACATTGGAAGTGGAAGTTGCCCAAATGGTCCAATTGTACAAGGATGGCGAGAAGTTCAAAATGAGCAAGCGTACCGGCAAGGCGGTAACATTGCGTGAGCTCGTTGAGGAAGTTGGTCTCGATGCAGTCCGTTATTTCTTTGCGATGCGTTCTGGCGATTCGCAAATGGACTTCGATTTGGACCTTGCCATTTCGCAATCAAATGAAAACCCGGTTTACTATGCACAATACGCACATGCGCGAATTTCTTCCATTTTGCGCCAGGCCGAGGAAAAGAATTTTTCTGCTTCCATGGAAAACTTGAATTTACTGCAAACGGAAAAAGAACAGACATTACTGAAGAAAATAGGCGATTTCCCGCGTGTTGTAAGCGATGCAGCAAGACTTCGTTCTCCGCACCGCATCACAACGTATATACATGAGTTAGCAGCTGAATTCCACAGCTTCTACAATGCTGAAAAAGTATTGGATCAAGAGAACCGTGAACTATCCGAAGCTAGACTCGCACTCGTCACAGCAACAAGGACGACAATTGCGAACGCGTTGAAACTCATCGGCGTGCATGCGCCTGAAAGAATGTAAAGCAAAGAAAAAGGCTTGGAAACGTAAATGTTTCCGGGCCTTTTTTGATTGGGATAGAATGGGGGAAGTTATTTAGACGGTGTGCATTGCGGCACAATGTAGATCGTCTGTATCGCAATATAGAAGTTCGCAGCATAACAAACCTCAGGGAAATGTATAATAATTTTTCATTTGCACAGCATCAGGCATTTGGAAATCCATTCTATCGACAAGGAGAAAAACTATAGTATAATAGAGCCATACAAAATTACATATCCAAACATGAAGGTGCCCCAACGACGGGGTTAAAAGGGAAGCCGGTTGAATTCCGGCGCGGTCCCGCCACTGTAAGTGTTCGCAAACCGCCATACGCCACTGGACTTTGGTATTCCGGGAAGGCGCGGCAAGCAATGAGCACGAGCCAGGAGACCTGCCTTCATGAGTCACCCGTGCCTACGAGGATAGGTTTGGTGAAAATCGGCGTGCGTGGCCGTATTTTTACTGAACTCATTCCTCCGTTGTATGACGGGGGATTTTTATCTTTATTCAGCAAAAAGTTTCGTCTCAAAAGTGATCATCGAAGTGCATTGTTGCGCACTTTCCAATCGCTTGCTGAATAAGGTTAAAATCCAGACGCAATCACGCCATGGCGGATTGATTATTTGGAATCAACAGGAGGATTAGATAATGAAAAAGTTTTGGCAATTATGGCTAACAGCTGTCCTTGCGACATTTCTGCTAACAGCATGTGGCACTTCAGATGACGCAAAGAAGGATGAGACGACTCCGGCAACTGAAAAAACGGATAAGGCAGAGACTGAACAAGCTGTTGAAGAAGCATTTCCGGTTACATTGACGGATGCGGTAGGCAATGATATTACGCTTGAAAAAGCTCCGGAAACGATAGTTTCCATGATTCCAAGCAATACGGAAATTTTATTTGCACTCGGTTTGAATGAAGAAATAATCGGTGTCAATGATTGGGACGATTATCCCGAAGAAGCACTAAAAAAAGAAAAGATCGGCGGCATGGAATTCAACGTTGAAAAAATCATCTCGATGAATCCGGAAATTGTCTTTGCGCATGAATCCATGTTAGGCACTAGCGATGAAGGGCTGCAGCAGCTTCGTGATGCTGGTTTGAATGTATTTGTCGTGAAAAATGCAGCAGATTTTGAACAAACATATAAAACGATCGAAACGATAGGACAAGCGACTGGTAAAACAGAAGAAGCAGAAGCAATTGTCGACGAGATGAAAGCAAAAGTCGAAGAAGTCATTACAAAAACGCAAGCTGTGGAAAATAAAAAGCGTGTATTCGTCGAAACATCTGACGCACCTGAAATTTACGCCCCCGGTAAAAACACATTCATGCAAGAAATGTTGGATATGATCGGTGCTGAAAATATTGTGACAGGAGAAGGCTGGGTCATGATCAGCCCTGAAGAGATTGTAAATCAAGATCCAGACGTCATCATCGTCATGTATAGTTATGTGCCCGACATCGTTGAAAGTGTAAAAAAACGCGACGGCTTCAGCAACGTGACAGCAGTTAAGGAAGATGCGGTTGTTCAAGTAGATGAAAACTTGACGAGCAGAACAGGTCCGCGTCTTGCACAAGGCTTAGAAGAAGTCGCGAGAGCCATCTATCCGGAGGCTTTCGGTGAATAAAGCAACGATCGCTTACATCGTGTCAACCGCTACGCTCATTGTAGCGGTTTGGCTCGGTGTGACGATTGGAACCGTGAACGTGCCGATCAGTACGCTATGGGATTCATCGGATCAAACCGCAACGAATATTTTATGGAAAATCAGAATGCCACGTGTCATTTTAGCCGGCCTCGTCGGAGCATCACTAGCCATTGCAGGAGCTGCTTTCCAAGGTTTATTGAAAAATCCGCTCGCTGATCCATATACCCTCGGAGTGTCATCCGGCGCCTCAGTGGGTGCTGTCATGACACTCTTTTTTGGTTTGTCCATCCCACTGTTCGGCAACTTCACATTGCCTGTATTCAGCATGATCGGTGCAGGTGTTGTCATGTTTTTAGTGTTAGGTTTTGCAAAATTGGTCGACCGTTCTATGAAAATGGAAACGATCATTTTAGCAGGCATCATTTTCGGATCTTTCTTAGGGTCAGTGCTCTCTTTAATGATTGCTTTGACAGGAGAAGAACTGCGACAAATTATCGGCTGGCTATTAGGCAGCGTATCGATGCGCGGTTGGAACTATATCATCATGGTTCTACCGTTCGTCATCATCGGTTCTTTTATTTTATGGCTGAACAGACGTGAATTGAACGCGATGCTATTTGGAGAAGAACGGGCCCATTATTTAGGCGTCAACGTTAAACGGCGAAAATTCATGATTTTGATCGGAGGTTCGATATTGACAGGGGCAGCAGTGGCGGTGTCCGGAACGATCGGCTTTGTGGGTCTCGTCGTGCCTCATATGACACGTCTCATGTGGGGATCGGATCATCGGCATTTATTGATGCTTTCCTTTTTGAACGGTGCGTCATTGCTCATCATTTGCGATTTGATTGCACGCACGATCATTTCGCCTTCGGAATTGCCAGTCGGTGTCATTACAGCCTTCATCGGCGCACCGGTATTTGCATACATCTTTTACAGACAAAGAAGGAAAGGGGCGATGTGACATGTTGCATGTCAATAACCTTACGGGTGGCTATGGTAAAGAGCCGATCGTAAAAAATATCTCTTTCCAAGTAGCAAAAGGAGAAGTAGTAGGCATTTTAGGGCCGAATGGCAGCGGCAAATCGACCTTGCTCAAGCTAATATCAGGCATTTTGCCGAAACAGGATGGAACAGTAGAAGTTGACGGACAATCTGCAGAGTCGTACTCACAAAAGCAATTTGCAAGGAAAGTGGCTGTTCTGCCGCAGCTGCATGCACATGCCTTTTCCCATACTGTGAAAGACACTGTCGCTTTAGGCAGATATCCACATCAATCAGGACTATTCTCGACTTGGTCCGATGAAGATGAGCGCGCAGTTACAGAAGCGATGGAGTATACAGGCGTGTTACGCTACAAAGACACGGCAATTGAACTGCTTTCCGGTGGAGAACAGCAGCGTGTCTTCGTTGCACAGGCTTTATCGCAGGAGGCGCCCATTCTTTTATTGGATGAACCGACGAACCACCTTGATATCGCCCATCAGCAACAATTATTGGATACAATTCGTGATCATGCTTTGAAAAAAGAGACTACGATCCTATCTGTTTTTCACGATATTAACTTGGCATCCTTATATTGCGATCGCCTTTTATTGATGGATAAGGGAGAAATTTCAACGATTGGTACACCGTTGGACGTTGTTAAAGATACGACAATCGGTCCTGTTTATCATGCGCGCGTAAAAACGCAGCCCCATCCGGAATTGCCGAAGCCTCAAATGATGTTGCTGCCTCAGCAATTAAACAATGTCGATTCTATGAGAGTTACAAAAGAGCAATTTACCGTATCGAAGGAATTTGTCGCATTTCAGTCGAGGCAACCGTTGAAAACGTTGTCATCCGCTGTCCATAATCCGGGGATGGGCTGGTATCGAACTTTCGTCAATCGCCATGTCGATCAAAATTACAATATTGCCGATGCCAAGCAGGAAAACGCTAATTATTTAGAACGGCACGGTTTTCATTTAACTGAAACGGTCGGAATGATGACCGCAGTGATGACAGAGCATGTGGAGATTGGTGAGTATGAAGCGGATTTCGGCTCCATCCTTATTGCGGTGACAGCAGGAGTCGGCAATGCCGTTGACGCATCGAAAGCGATTGAGCGAGAACGAGAAAATCGAATCGGGACGATCAACACTTGGGTCATCATGAATGGCCAGTTGACGGAGGAAGCGTTCATTCAGGCGATGATTACAGCTACAGAGGCAAAAACGAAGGCGCTTCAAAATGAAAACATAAAAGATCCGCTAACAGGAACAATTGCAACAGGAACATCGACAGACAGCCTGTTAGTTGCGGCAACACAAACTGGAGAGATGCTTTCTTATGCAGGCCCGGTTAGTCCGTTAGGTAAATTGATCGGTCACGGCGTGTATGATTGCACGATCCGAGCGCTGAAAGCTTATAAAAAAGCAAAAGGCTGGACGGAATGATGGCAGCGCATTTCATTGCCATCGCCCTCGGCTTTTTTCTTGACCGAATTGTTGGCGATCCGCAGAATTGGCCGCATCCTGTCCGTTTGATCGGATCGCTTATTTCGACATTAACGAAGCGGCTAAATAAAGGAAAAGCACGCGTCATGAAAGGGACGATGGCGTTTTTCATTACTGTAGTAACTGTCACTGTGATTGTATTAACCGTTGTTTTTTTCTCGTACAAGCTGCACTTGTTTGCAGGCATTGTCGTTGAAACGATTCTCATTGCGGTTGGACTTGCCCAGAAAAGTTTGAAAGAAGCTGCTTTGGAAGTATATGAACCGTTAATAGAAGGAGATATGAAAGAAGCACGCAAAAAATTGTCTTGGATTGTTGGCAGAGACACGGAACGGTTAGGGGAAAGTGAAATAGCACGCGGAGCGATCGAAACGGTTTCTGAAAATACGGCTGATGGAATTACATCGCCTTTATTTTGGGCATTTCTTTTTGGTGCACCTGGTTTATGGATGTACAAATCGGTCAATACACTTGATTCGATGATCGGCTATCGTGATGAGCGCTATTACGAGTTCGGGAAGTTTTCTGCGCGTGCGGACGATGTATTGAATTTCATTCCTGCAAGAATGACCGGCTTGCTCATTCTGTTGTTCTCTCCGAATGAAGGGAAGATTCCTTTTGGCAAGCGATTTGCAGGCTGGAGGAAGGATGCACGTCGCCATCCGAGCCCGAACAGCGGATATTTGGAAGCCGCGACCGCGTGGCAACTGGGCGTCAAGTTAGGCGGAGAAAGCAGTTATCGGGGCGTTATTTCAAAACGGCCAGAAATTGGCCCGAATATGCGAAAGCTGGAAGCCGCCCATATTCAGACCGCGATCGTCCAAATGCACAGGGCGTCTTTTGCTTTCTTTTTATTGATGATGTTGATTGGAGTGGTACTATATGCAGTTGCCTGAGCATGGAGCGAACCCAAAGAAGTTATATGAGCGGCTCGGCATAGACGCGCCAGAGAAGCTGTTCGATTTCAGTGAGAACTGCAATCCGGCCGGCCCGCCGAAAGAAGTGCAAACGGTTTGGCCGTCTTTATTATCCAGACTGAAGCATTATCCTGATCCAGCAGGGGAGCCATTTTTGTCGGCGGCAGCAAAGTTCCACGGCGTGCCGGTAGAGAGGGTATTAGCGGGGAATGGTGCAGCGGAACTATTATCGCTCATCGCGGAAAGGTATCGGGGCAAGCGAGCGTTGATCGTTCACCCGACGTTTTCCGAATATGAAGCGACGCTCACCGCAAAAGGGGCTGAGGTGGTACGTATCATCGCCTCTGAAACGGACGGCTTTAAATTGCCAACAGAGCAAATTTTAGAAGCTTTACACCATGTCAATGTCCTTTATTTATGCACTCCGAATAATCCGACTGGCGTATTGCCACCACGTGACGAGCTTGACTTAATTATTCGAACAGCAGGCGAAACAGGCTGTGAAATCGTTTTGGATGAAGCATTCATTGATTTTGTAGATGAATCAGCTTCCTTTATTTCTGACATAGAGTGCTATAAGCATGTCATCATCGTCCGATCGATGACGAAAATGTATGCCATTCCGGGCATCCGGCTTGGGTATGTCGTTGCGCATCCTATAGTAATTGAATCGTTAAAAGCTGCAGCTCCGCATTGGAATGTGAATGGCTTCGCTGCTTTTATCGGAAAGATTTGCCTTGAGCAGATCGACTACCGTGAACGTGCAATCCGCCATGCAACAAAAGCTCGTGAGGAAATGAGCTTCTTTTTGAAGTCGAATGGCTGCGTCGTAACGGACTCGACTGCAAACTTCTTATCCTTCAAATTTGGTGGACAGACGAAAGAGCTGTATGAGCATTTGCTTGAAAAGGGCATGGTGCTCCGCCATTCGGAAAATTTCATAGGGATGGATGGAAATTGGCTTCGAATCGGCATGAAAGGCGAAGATGAGCTTCATTTGCTGAAAGAGGAACTGTCCAATTGGTTTGCGGTGCAAAATCGGTAAGGGGGGAAGCGCATGCTTACATTTATTAGCGGCGGCGTACGAAGTGGAAAGAGCGCTTATGCCGAAAAATGGTTAGTGGAGCAGGCGAATAGCTCAGGGGGCAGGCTCATTTACATAGCATCCGGGCAAGCGACGGACGATGAAATGCGTGAGCGGATCGCAAAACATCGCCATGATCGGGCAGATGCGGGCTGGCTAACTTTTGAACAGCCGATCGCAATTGCCGAGTTGTTGCCGCATATTCAGCCGGGAGATTATGTCCTTTGGGATTGCTTGACAACTTGGCTCGCAAATGAAATGTATACGACAAATCAAGACGGTATTTTTTGCGTCAACGTCCCGGGCTGTATGGAGAGAAAGTGCAGTGAGGTGGTAGCTGCGGTTGAAAATATGCGCGAAATCGCCACCCATGTAACGATCGTCTCCAATGAAGTATTGGATGAACTTCCGTCTCCATATGAAGAAACGAAGAGATATAGCCAATTGCTTGGAGACCTTCATTGCAAATTCGTGCAAATTGCCGACAATGCAATCGAAATGGACTATGGGTTTGCAATTGAGTGGAAAAAGGAAGGGCAGGTGTGCGTGCAATGAAAGGTATTATGGTGATGGGCACGGCGTCCGATGTTGGCAAAACGATGATTTGCACGGCGCTTTGCCGGATTTTATCAGATGAAGGACTGAAAGTTGCCCCGTTCAAATCGCAAAATATGTCTGGCTTTTCCATAGCGCTCAACGATGGCAAAGTGATGAGCCGTGCGCAATATTTACAAGCGGAGGCAGCAAGGACAAAACCCCTTATTGAAATGAACCCGATTTTATTGAAGCCGACAAAAAATATGAAGTCGGAAGTCTTCTTATTAGGGGAGCGCTTCGGCGAAATCGGCGGGATGGATTATCGGAAACGCTATTTTGAGACCGCATTGCAAACAGTGGAAGCAGCGCTTGCGAAAATCGAGTCCGAGTTTGAAATGATCGTCATCGAAGGGGCAGGCAGCCCTGCCGAAGTGAATTTAAATGACCGAGAGATCGTCAATATGCGCATAGCGGACATGGCAGACGTTCCTGTTCTATTAGTCGCTGATATTGAGCGCGGCGGAGCGATCGCCTCGATCGTAGGGACAATCATGCTATTGGAGCCGGAGCATAGAATGCGTATAAAAGCGATTGTTGTGAATAAATTCCACGGAGATCCGGCTTTATTTAAAGAGGGTGTTGAATTTATTGAATCGTATACGAATATTCCGGTCGTAGGCATCCTCCCTTATATGAAAGATCATGGCATCGAAGAGGAAGATATGGATAGGCCGACAGCTGCTGTATCTGATGATCGGGACGTTTACGATGAGTGGGCAAGGCATGTGAAAGCCCACTTGAACTGGCCACTACTGAAAGAAATTATGTCGGGTCGGGTGAAAGAATGAAGGGATTCGTACTGTCTTTACAGTTTTTCACTTCTATTCCAATTAAAAAGGAGCTCCCTATGGGCAAAAAAGAAGTCACCTCGATGTATATCGCTTTGCCAATTATTGGAGGTCTCATCGGGCTGTTCACTTTCGGGGTAGCGATGCTGTCGGAAACAATTAACTTCAGTCCGTTGTTAACAGCTGTGCTTTTATTAATCGTGATGACCGGCTTGACTGGCGGTCTCCATCTTGACGGTTTTGCGGATACAGGAGACGCTTATTTTTCCTATAGAGATTTAAAAAAGCGCCATGAAATTTTAAACGATCCACGTATAGGTGCTTTTGGAACGATGGCAATGGTTTTCTTGCTGTTGTTGAAAGCGGCATTGCTTTATGAGTTTTTGAGCGGCAATGCTAGCGGGTTTGCTGTTTTTATTGCCATTCCATTGCTTGCCCGGGCGGGGATGAATGTTTATTTTGCACTTACCCCTCTCTCGAAAGAAGAAGGAATTGCCCACTTTTTCAAAACGAAAATGAATGGCCGTATAGTAAATTTGGGTTCTTCGCTAATCGGGCTTGCAACGTTAATTGCAACTATCTTTGCTTTGTCGACAATTTTGCTGCCAATTGTTTGGTTCGTCGTTCTTGTGCTTGGAGTGCTTTTATTTAACAGATGGTCTTTGAAGCATTTTGGAGGCGTTACCGGAGATTTATGCGGCGCATTTATCGAAGGGATGGAGGCGGTTTTATGGATCGTGGTCATAGTTTGTATGTAATACGCCATTTTCCAACTGAGGGAAATGAAAAGAAACAATATATTGGCTGGACAAATGAGCCGATCATTCCTTTAGAAATGAATCCACTTTCTATTGACGTGTCGACCGTCTATGGCAGTGATCTCCTTCGTGCAAAGCAGACTGCTAAGATTTATTTCCCAAACGCTTCCTACTCCGCAGATGAACGCCTTCGTGAATGTCATTTCGGGGCATTTGAAGGGAAAACGTACACGGAATTGGAGACGGATCAACAGTATCGGAACTGGATTGGCGATCCACACCGCTATGCGCCCACAGGCGGGGAAAGTTTGAAGGAAATGCGGTTGCGGGTAGTGGAGGCACTTCGATCGTTGCCGAATGAAGCATTTGCCGTAACGCACGGAGGACCGATCCGGATGATGATGGCGCAATTCGCTCCGGAGGAAAAACCTTTTTGGTCATGGATTGTCCCGCACGGTTCCATTTGGAAATTTAGATGGAAAAACCGGGCTGATTTGGAGGAGGGAAGAAGATGCATGTCGTTGTCGGAGGTGCGCATAACGGAAAACGGGCATATGTCAGAGAACTGATCGGTACAGATGAAGATTATCTATTCGCAGATCGTCCTGAAATGATCGATGCACTGCCGGATTGCGAGAAAGTGGTCGTCGCTAATATTGAGGAATGGCTTCTTCAGACGAAATTGTCGGAAGCGGAAGCGATATCGCATATACTGAAAATAACTGAAGGGCGTGAAGTCATCTTCATTTTGACGGATATTGGCAGAGGAATTGTGCCGATGGACGCCGAACAACGTAGAGTAAGAGATGCATGCGGCCGTCTTTATCAAAGGCTATTTCGGGAAGCAAATGTAGTGACGAGAGTTTGGTACGGTTTGCCACAAACTTTAAAGAAAAGGGGAGAGTAAGTATGAAAATTTATACGAAAACAGGCGATAAAGGAAAAACGAGCTTAATCGGCGGGCGTGTCGATAAGGATAGCCTTCGCGTAGAGGCATATGGCACGATCGATGAATTGAATTCGTTCATCGGAAAAGCGATGACCGAATTAGACAGCGCTAAATTCGGGGATATTCTTGAAGATTTGGAAGCGATTCAAAACGAATTATTCGATGGAGGCGGCGATCTTGCAAATGTCATGAAAGAGCGCCATTACAAATTAGCAGAAGGCCCGATTGAAGTGTTAGAGCAGCGAATCGATGCATTGATGGAAGAGGCACCACCGCTTGAAAAATTCATTTTGCCTGGCGGATCGCCAGCAGCAGCTACGCTTCATATTGCACGCACGGTTACGAGAAGAGCTGAACGATTGACAGTGACGCTAATGAAAGCGGAAGAGGAAGTGCCGGCAATTGTCCAACGTTACTTGAACCGGCTTTCAGACTATTTATTCGTCGCGGCGCGCATTGTCAATGCACGCTTAGGTGTTCCGGATAATGAATATGTGCGAAGTGCAAAAGTATTCAGGACTGACAAGAAGAAAGGGGAATAATGAATTGAAGCTTAAAAGGATGACATTGACCGCATTATTTGCTGCACTTTGTGTCATCGGCGGGCTAATTAAAATTCCATCAGGAGTCGGTTCATTGGCGTTGGATACAGTGCCTGCGCTATTGGCTGTTTCATTTTTGCCACCTGTATTTGTCGGCATCGCATCTTTAATGGGGCATTTAGCTTCGACAATGTATGCGGGCTTCCCATTAGGCCCTTTTCATTTGCTCGTCGCTGCTGAAATGTTTGTCATTTTGTATCTGTTTGCCCGGCTGCACCGTGCAGACCGCCATGTGCTGAAATGGGCTTTCTTCATTATTGCAAACGGTGTGTTGGCTTCATTGCCCTTTTTTTTTCTTCTATCTCCAGCAGTCTTCGTTGGCCTATTGCCATCCGTTTTGATGGCGACCGTATTGAATGCTGCAGTGGCGGCTGTTGTAATGCCTGCATTGCGCAAAGTGGCTGTTAAACGATTCGGTGCAAGCAATTGAGAAATGCCATGGACATCGGTGGAGGGCTGATCCTCACGACAGACAACTCAGGTGGCATCGGTGAAAAGCCTGCTGATCTCATACATGTACCGGATGAAGTAACTGCCTATTTCGCCGCCCGCGTTGCTTTAGTGGAGCAATGGGCGGCAAATGCCGAGCCGGTTACGGTGTTAATTCACAATTTCAGTGGTGAGAATAGTTGGAATCGCTATGTTGCAGGAGTCGAAAAAGCCTTTTCGGAATCAAGCATGGCGTTGCCAAAAATTACAGGAAGCACTGAAACAAATATGGAAATGGTGCAATCCGCAGTTGCAATTACAATGATCGGTAAGCAGTCGGGATTAATTTCACCGATTGAAGGGCTCATTTGGAGAATATACGGTACCCCGCTTGTAGGAGACGAAGTGGTGGAACGAGTGGGAGAAATTGCTCAATTACAAATCTTGCACGATGCATATCGCAACAGAATCATCGAGCGGCTATGGCCTGTCGGCTCGAAAGGCATTTTACATGAAATCCAGAAAATAACCGGAACGGAAAACGTTCAAGTGCAGACGGAATTGGAGATCGAAAAATCAGCCGGCCCAGCGACCGCTGTATTGCTCGGTATCCGTCCAGATAGGCTTAAGCAGGCAGAGCAGCATTTTGGAAACCATCTGCATCGGTTGGAAATTAAATAATAATTATAGCTGTCCTAATTAGGGCGGCTTTTTTTGCAGTGGAGATGTGGCTGAATACGTTCAGTCTTCGCCAGTAAATCCACAATGCACGCCAGTAAACGCATAGTCTTCGCCAGTAAATCCACGCTTCACGCCAGTAAACACACAGTCTTCGCCAGTGAATCCACAATTCCAACCAGTCATAATAATGCCCGGCGAATAAACCGAAAAATCCTATCAATACACCACAAAGCTAATAAGTCTGATTCCGCGATTAAATAATTCGTAAACCGCTTGAAATTGAGGTGGAGTCTATAAGAAAGAATGGACCTCCTGCAATCCATGCCAACATTCCGTTACTTTCAATAGGAAATCATCTAAAAAGTATTGCAAAATAAAAAAATACGTTGACTGAATGCTCATTCATATCTTAGACTATTAAATAGAACATCGACACCGTATCTAATTTCTACTACACTATTCGTAACGTTCATACAAAGGGAAGGAGAGAGATGGCATGAAGGCTTTATTAATCGCCAATTGGGTATTGTTTTTAGTTGTTACCGCTTATGCTTTGGCGTTATTTACGTATTTGATTAAGTCACGTGTCGAATTCGTTAAGTTGGGGAGAAAAGAAGAATTCGATAATAATGTCTCTAAGAGGCTGAGAGAAGTTTGGGTAAATGTTTTTGGGCAGAAGAAATTATTGAAGGATAAGAAAAGTGGTTCAATCCACGTCATGTTCTTCTATGGATTCCTTCTCGTTCAGTTCGGTGCGATTGACTTAATTTGGAAAGGATTGAAGCCGGGGTCCCATTTACCATTTGGGCCGATTTACAGCGGGTTTACTTTTTTCCAGGAAATCGTTGTGGCCGTTATTTTAGTCGCAGTCGTTTGGGCATTCCACCGCCGTTATGTTGAGAAGCTTGTCCGTTTAAAGCGCGGCTGGAAGTCGGGGCTTGTTCTTATTTTCATTGGAACGCTCATGTTGTCGACGCTTGTCGCAAACGGAATGAATATGATATGGCAAGGCCATGAAACGACATGGACGGAACCGATGGCGTCAGCAATTGCAACCGCTTTCAGCTTCATGTCGCCAACAGCTGCAGCTGTAGTGTTCTTCGTAGCTTGGTGGATTCACTTGCTAACTTTGCTAACATTCTTAGTGTATGTGCCTCAATCGAAGCACGCGCACCTAATTGCAGGACCGATCAACACGTATATGATGCGGTTTGATCGCAGAGGTAAATTGGCGCCTATCGATTTTGAAGCGCTTGAGGAAGTTGAAGATGAAGACGAAATGCCTGCGTTAGGAGTTGGCAAAATTACTGATTTCACGCAAAAGCAGATGATTGACTTCTATGCTTGCGTTGAATGCGGTCGCTGTACGAATATGTGTCCTGCGACAGGGACAGGTAAAATGCTATCTCCGATGGATTTGATAACAAAGCTTCGTGATAATTTGACGAATACAGGTGCCTTAGTGACGAAGAAACAGCCGTGGGTGCCGACATTCGCTTTTAGCAATACGAAAGGCAATCAAATTGCGCTAGCAGCAGGTCTTGAAGGTGCTTCAATGGATGATATTTACAATCCATCGCTAATCGGTGACGTGATTACAGAAGAGGAAATTTGGGCTTGTACAACTTGCCGTAACTGTGAGGATCAGTGCCCGGTTATGAACGAACACGTCGATAAAATTATTGACCTTCGTCGTTATCTTGTCATGACGGAAGGTAAAATGGATGCGGATGCACAGCGCGCAATGACTAACATTGAGCGCCAAGGAAATCCTTGGGGTCTTAACCGGAAAGAAAAAGAGAATTGGAGAGATGCGCGCCCAGATCTTCATATTCCAACTGTCAAGGAAATGAAAAAGGCGGGCGAGGAGTTTGAATATTTATTCTGGGTCGGCTCAATGGGAGCATTCGATAACCGATCTCAAAAAATCGCACTTTCATTTGCACACCTTCTGAATGAGGCGGGCGTCAAATTTGCGATTTTAGGAAATAAAGAAAAGAACTCTGGAGATACACCACGTCGTTTAGGGAATGAATTCTTGTTCCAGGAATTGGCCACGGCCAATATCGCAGAGTTCGAAAAGGCGGGCGTCAAAAAAATCGTCACGATCGATCCGCATGCATACAATATTTTCAAAAATGAGTATCCAGATTTCGGATTCAATGCACTTGTCCTTCATCACACGGAATTGCTTTATGACCTTGTCATGGCAGGGAAGCTGAATCCGAAACATGAAATTAACGAAACGATCACGTTCCATGATTCTTGTTATTTAGGCCGTTACAATGATGTGTACGATGCTCCACGGGAAATTTTGAAAAAGATACCGGGTGTCAATTTGGTCGAAATGAAGCGGAATCGCCAGGATGGTATGTGCTGTGGCGCAGGCGGCGGATTAATGTGGATGGAAGAGGATGCTGGTCACCGCATAAACGTGGCACGAACTGAACAAGCGATGGAAGTAAGCCCGGGCATCATTTCTTCAGGCTGTCCGTACTGCTTGACGATGCTTTCCGACGGAACAAAAGCGATCGAAGTAGAAGACAAAGTTGGTACGTACGATATTGCGGAACTTCTTGAACGTTCCATTTTTGGTGAAGAGCATGAGCCGGCTGTGACAGAGGAAGAATCGCCAATTTTACAATAAGTCAATTGCGCCGTTAAAGGAATAGAGTTATAATATAGAAAACTATGATTGATTTATGAAAATTAATAGGGAGTCTTAGCACTCCCTTTTTCTTTGAAATAGGACTGAGCGAGCGTTCAGTCGTAATTCAATCAAGAAATGTAAACGCTATCAAAATGGAATGGGGGAGAAGTTATGACGAAAACAGTTATTTTGGACGGTGCAAGAACGCCTTTTGGAAAATTTGGCGGAGGGCTATCGTCGAAAAGTGCTTCGGACTTAGGGGGAATTGCCATTAAAGAAGCGTTGTACCGTTCAGGAGTAGCAGTGCAAGAAGTGGATGAAGTCATTATGGGAACCGTTTTACAGGCGGGCCAAGGTCAAATCCCTTCACGGCAAGCTGCGACAAAAGCTGGGCTTCCATGGTCTGTCAAAACGGAAACGATCAACAAAGTTTGTGCATCTGGCATGCGAAGTGTCACGTTGGCCGACCAGCTTATACGATTGGGTGATGAAGAGGTGATCGTTGCTGGAGGCATGGAATCGATGTCCAATGCGCCTTACTATCTTCCGAAAGGCAGATTTGGCCTGAAAATGGGGGACGCACAGCTATTGGACGGAATGATTTATGACGGCCTCTCTTGCGCTTTTTCACCGGAACGCGTTCATATGGGGACGTATGGCAATCAAACGGCAAACAGTTTTTCATTAACACGCGAGCAGCAGGATGAATGGTCGCTCCGAAGCCATGAACGGGCATTGGCCGCAATGGAGGAAGGAAAGTTTATGGAAGAAATCGTAGCGGTTGAAATTCCGCAGCGAAAAGGTGATGCCATTCAAGTGGATGCGGATGAAGCGCCTCGCAAAGATACATCTCTTGAGTCACTCGCAAAATTGCGACCAGCTTTTGATAAGGACGGAACGATTACAGCAGGCAATGCACCAGGGGTTAATGATGGTGCTTGTGCACTCGTCCTCATGAGCGAAGAGCGGGCTAAAAAGGAAGGGAAACAGCCGCTCGCAACGATTATCGATCATGCGGAAGTAGCCGTTGAACCTGAAAATTTCCCGCAAACGCCGGGGCTTGTCATTAACGCGTTGTTAGAGAAAACGGGCAAGCAATTGGCGGATATTGATTTATTTGAAATAAACGAAGCATTTGCAGCTGTGGCGCTCGTTAGTTCACAAATCGCTGAACTTGATCCTGAAAAAGTGAACGTCAATGGTGGAGCGGTTGCGCTTGGCCACCCGATAGGAGCGAGCGGAACACGCATTATTTTGACTCTGGCATATGAATTGAAACGCCGTGGGGGCGGAATTGGAATTGCCGCGATTTGTTCAGGCGGCGGGCAAGGCGACGCAATCATGATTGAAGTGAAATAAGGGGGAGCAACGAGTATGGAAATTAAAAAAGTGATGGTCATCGGTGCAGGGCAAATGGGAGGCGGCATCGCTCAAGTATGTGCACAAGCCGGATTTGAAGTGAAATTGAACGATATTAAAGAAGAGTCCTATACGAAAGGGATCGGCGTCATTTCAAAAAATCTATCACGTAATGTAGAAAAAGGCAGAATGACCGAAGATGAAAAAAATGAAGTGTTAGGACGCATAACGAAATCATTGGATTTGCAAGATGCATCTGATGTGGACATCGTTATCGAAGCAGCCGTTGAAAATATGGAAGTGAAAAAGTCTATTTTCGCACAGCTTGACGGTATTGCGCCAGAACATGCGATTTTGGCTTCGAATACGTCATCACTTCCAATTACGGAAATCGCAGCAGCAACGAACCGTCCTGAAAAAGTGATCGGCATGCACTATATGAATCCGGTGCCAGTCATGAAATTGGTCGAAATCATCCGCGGGCTTGCCACTTCCGATGAAGTGTACGAAGCGGTCGAAGCGATGACTTACAAACTATCCAAAACGCCGGTAGAAGTGAATGATTATCCTGGTTTCGTCGCAAACCGCGTCCTTATGCCAATGATCAATGAAGCGATCTATACGTTGTACGAAGGTGTAGCTACAAAAGAATCGATTGATGAAGTGATGAAATTAGGCATGAACCACCCGATGGGCCCATTGCAATTAGCTGATTTCATCGGCCTCGATACTTGCTTATACATTATGGAGACGTTGCATGAAGGGTTCGGCGATTCGAAATACCGCCCATGTCCATTGCTACGCAAGTATGTGAATGCAGGGTGGTTAGGGAAGAAATCCGGCCGCGGCTTTTATGAATATTGATTTGCCGGATAGGCGTTGTTAGTGGATGTACACATTTTTGAAGTAGGCTATGCGTGTTGCGATAGGATTTCCGCGTTGGTTGCATTGCAATATGCCAATATATGTGCGGGATGACTGGGCATAGTTGAATGTGCAAGTTCGCGACAGATGCCTTTGACTAACGTAAGGGTTTAGTAGAAAGAGCTATCGTTTGAATGATGAATTATGAGCTTTTTAAATAACTTATGCGTTTGACCTGATAGCTTATGCGCGAAAGAAACTATTTATGTGTTTTTTTAATGAATTATGCGTGCGTAAAGGAAAATATGCGCTTTTAAAAATATTTAAGCGGGTTTGACGTAATTTAATTGGCTTGCAAAGACCGGTTAGCATGGGAATGGGTTTTGTTGATATCAACTTAAAGGGGTTAGTCGAATGCATTTACAATTCACCGAAGAACAGCAAATGATGCGTGCGATGGTAAGGGATTTTGCAAAGAGCGAGATTGAGCCATTCATTCCACGGATGGAGGCTGGAGAATTTCCGAGGGAGATTCTTATAAAGATGGGCGAGATCGGATTGATGGGCATAACGGTGCCAGAGGAGTACGGCGGTTCGGAAATGGATTTTGTTTCGTACATTATCGCCATCCATGAGCTGTCGAAGGTTAGTGCAGTGATGGGGGTTATCCTCTCTGTTCATACGTCAGTTGGCACAAATCCGATTTTGTATTTTGGCACTGAAGAGCAAAAGCAGCGTTACATACCGAAAATGGCTTCAGGCGAATATTTAGGGGCATTTTGCCTGACGGAACCGGCTTCGGGATCAGACGCAGGCTCTTTGAAGACACGGGCAGTAAAAAAAGATGATCATTATGTGCTGAACGGCTCTAAAGTATTCATTACAAACGGCGGCGAGGCGGATGTGTACATCGTTTTTGCATCGACCGATTCAGCGCAAGGAACGAAAGGAATTACGGCGTTCATTGTCGACAAAGATACACCGGGGCTTATCATCGGCAAGGATGAAGAAAAGATGGGGCTGCACGGCTCCCGTACCGTTCAGCTGACGTTTGAAGATATGGAAGTGCCTGCAACAAACCGCTTAGGCGAAGAAGGCGAAGGGTTCAAAATTGCGATGGCGAATTTGGATGTCGGCCGAATCGGCATAGCAGCTCAATCTTTAGGCATTGGAGAAGCGGCTTTGGAGGCGGCGACTGAATATGCAAAGCAACGTGAGCAATTCGGCAAGCCGATTGCTGCCAACCAAGGTGTAGGCTTCAAGCTTGCGGATATGGCGACTGCTTCAGAAGCGGCGAGACTGTTAGTATACCGGGCGGCACAGCTTCGGGCTGAAGGAAAACCTTGCGGGAAAGATGCTTCTATGGCAAAACTGTTCGCATCACAAACGGCAGTAGATAATGCGATCGAAGCTGTGCAAATTTTTGGCGGCTACGGCTATACGGAAGATTATCCAGTCGAACGTTATTTCCGTGATGCGAAGGTGACACAAATTTACGAGGGAACAAGTGAAATTCAACGGATTGTCATTAATAAACATTTGATGGATTAACAGCAATCGTGCTTATGCGACTTATAGTCATTACAATTCATAGGATTGTATTTGAATACATATCGATTGCCTATAAAAGATTGTTGTTTTCGTTCATTATGCAATCGTTGTTCACGAATCGAAAAATGTTTACACAGGCACCGACAAAACAATAGGGGGAATAGACATGAATTTTACATTATCCGAAGAACATGAAATGATCCGAAAAATGGTACGCGACTTTGCTGAGAAGGATGTGGCGCCAACAGCTGCAGAACGGGATGAAGAAGAACGATTTGATATGGAAATCTTTAAGAAAATGGCGGAATTGGGGCTGACAGGCATTCCTTGGCCTGAAGAATATGGCGGCATCGGAAGTGATTACTTGGCGTATGTCATCGCGGTTGAGGAATTATCACGCGTTTGTGCGTCAACTGGTGTAACGTTATCTGCACATACATCGCTTGCAGGATGGCCGGTATATAAGTTCGGTACAGAAGAGCAAAAGCAGAAATACCTTCGTCCAATGGCGGAAGGGTCAAAAATAGGAGCTTACGGTTTGACGGAGCCTGGGTCCGGTTCAGATGCGGGGGGCATGCGCACAACTGCGAAATTGGATGGCGATGAGTATGTGTTGAATGGCTCCAAGATTTTCATTACAAATGGAGGTATTGCAGACATTTATATTGTCTTTGCGGTAACCGATCCGGCATCAAAGCATAAGGGCACAAGCGCGTTCATCGTAGAAAAAGACTTCCCGGGCTTCTCTGTCGGCAAGAAGGAGAAGAAATTAGGAATTCGATCTTCTCCAACTACGGAAATTATGTTCGATAATTGCCGTGTGCCAAAGGAGAATTTGTTAGGAGAAGAAGGCCAAGGGTTTATTATCGCAATGAAAACGCTTGATGGCGGCCGCAATGGAATCGCTGCACAAGCGGTCGGAATTGCGCAAGGTGCGTTAGATGCTGCAACGGATTATGCGAAGGAACGTGTGCAGTTCGGCAAGCCGATTGCTGCCAATCAAGGCGTAGGCTTCAAATTGGCTGATATGGCGACAGCGACAGAGGCTTCTCGCTTGCTGACGTACCAAGCAGCTTGGCTGGAATCCAATGACTTGCCATATGGAAAGGCATCCGCGATGGCGAAACTGATGGCTGGAGATACAGCGATGAAAGTGACGACGGAAGCGGTTCAAGTGTTCGGCGGCTATGGCTATACGAAAGATTATCCAGTTGAACGCTATATGCGCGATGCAAAAATAACGCAAATATATGAAGGAACGCAGGAAATTCAACGTCTTGTCATCTCCCGCATGCTGACGAAATAATCGGGGGTGCGAAATGCAAGTGAAACGTGTAGTGAAATCGTCGGTAAAGGATGCGAATTTAATTGAAAAACGGCGCGAGCAAATCATTAGTGGAGCTGTCCAGCTGTTCAAGGTGAAAGGGTTCCACCGCGCGACGACGAGGGAAATTGCCAAAGCGGCCGGCTTCAGCATTGGAACGCTGTACGAATACATCCGTACGAAAGAGGATGTCCTCTACCTCGTTTGTGACAGCATTTACAATGAAGTACAAAGACGCCTGTCGACGGTCGCTGATCACGCAGGCGATATAAATGGCCTTCGAATGGCGATCGATGCGTATTATCGTCTAATTGATAATATGTCTGATGAATTCGTCGTCATGTATCAAGAGTCAAAATCATTGCCGAAGGACGCTTTGCAATACGTCCTAAAAAAAGAGATGGAAATGGTCGCATTATTTGAAGGCTTGCTTTCAACTTGCGTGCATTCGGGGGAATTGCGCATTGGGGAAGAAGAGGTTCCTGCAACAGCACATCATATCGTCGTAATTGGACAAATGTGGGCATTCCGCAGATGGGCATTGCAACGCGACTACTCAATTGACGATTTCATCCGTTATCAAACCGACCAAATTATGAATGGGATTGTGAAAAGTTCTTAATGTATTGGGAACGCGCTATGCAATTAGAATAAAATCTTTTGCAGGCGCATGAACAGAAGGGGTGAATGGAAAGATGGCAACTACTGAGATTTACAAACCAAAACACCATGTCCGCTTTGTCACGGCGTCCAGCTTATTTGACGGACATGACGCTTCCATTAACATTATGCGCCGTATTTTACAATCGACCGGGGCAGAGGTAATTCACTTAGGGCATAACCGTTCTGTCGAGGAGGTCGTTAATGCGGCAATTCAAGAGGATGTCCAAGGAATTGCGATTTCTTCTTATCAAGGCGGTCACGTAGAATACTTTAAATATATGTATGACTTGCTGCAGGAAAAAGGAGCTCCGCATATTCGCATTTACGGCGGCGGGGGCGGTGTCATTTTGCCGAAAGAAATAAAGGAATTGCATGATTACGGCATCGCATGGATTTTCTCGCCGGAAGATGGTCGAAAAATGGGGCTTCAAGGAATGATCAACCGGATGATGGAGGAATGCGATTTCCTTACTGAAACGGAAGATGAGCTAGCGAATCTTGACAATGTTAGTACGGATCGGCCCGAAGTATTGGCCAATTTGATCACATATGCGGAAGAAATGCATGATCAAAATAATGAACGAGCCAAAGCACTTATTGAGAAGGCTAAAGCAATGTCAAAAAACACGCCGGTTTTAGGGATAACTGGCACAGGGGGAGCAGGGAAATCTTCGCTCACTGATGAATTGATCCGCAGATTTTTGCGCGAGCTGCCCGATAAAAAAGTGGCCATCCTATCGATCGACCCGACGAAACAGAAGACGGGTGGAGCGTTGTTAGGCGATCGAATTCGGATGAATGCCATTTTCAATAATCGAGTATTCATGAGGAGCTTGGCGACACGTGGTTCAAGAACTGAACTGTCGGGAGCGATTAAAGATGTATTGGATGTCGTAAAGACAGCAGGGTATGATTTAATCATCGTTGAAACGAGCGGTATCGGGCAAGGCGATGCAGAAATTACGGAAATCTCAGACGTGTCGATGTATGTGATGACGAGTGAATTCGGTGCGCCGACACAGCTTGAGAAAATCGATATGATCGACTTTGCGGACTTGATAGTCATTAATAAATTCGAAAGAAAAGGATCTGAAGACGCGCTGAGCCAAGTGCAAAAGCAATATCAGCGAAGCCATCTTCTTTTCGATAAAAGCTTAAATGATATGCCAGTGTACGGCACGATTGCAAGCCAATTCAACGATAAAGGGACGAACTCGCTATTTGCCGCTTTAGTAGCAAAGTTGAATGAAAAATGCGGTACGGACTGGGAAACGTCGTATACGGAATCAGTGAAAACACAAAAACAGAACGTCATCATCCCGAATGACAGGACGCATTATTTGCGTGAAATCGCAAGCACGATCCGAGACTACCATAAGAAGTCGGGGGAGCAAGTCGAGCTTGCACGACGTCTGTTTCAATTGGAAGGTGCGATTGAGGCTGTCAATGAGAAATCCCCTGATGACGCACTTGTCACTTCATTGCAATCATTGGCGGATGGTGTACGTGATGAACTCACTGCAGAATCCAAGCGCATCTTGAAAAACTGGGAAACGTTAAAAGAGTCATATGCCGGAGACGAATTCATTACAAAAATTCGGGATAAAGAACTGCGGACACTATTAAAGACAGTCAGTTTGTCGGGCTTGAAAATACCGAAAGTGTCTTTGCCGAAATTCAAGGACTACGGAGAAATTCTTCGCTGGGTTTATAAAGAAAACGTGCCGGGTTCCTTCCCATATACGGCAGGTGTATTCCCGTTTAAACGTGAAGGAGAAGATCCGAAGCGTCAATTTGCCGGAGAAGGGACACCGGAACGGACGAATCGCCGCTTCCACTATTTGTCGAAAGATGACGATGCGAAACGGTTGTCCACAGCTTTTGACTCAGTGACATTGTACGGGGAAGATCCAGATGAGCGCCCTGATATTTACGGAAAAGTTGGAGAATCCGGCGTTAGCATTTGTACATTGGACGATATGAAAAAATTGTATGCAGGGTTTGATCTTTGCGCACCGTCTACATCTGTATCGATGACAATTAACGGCCCTGCGCCGATCATCCTTGCGATGTTCATGAATACAGCAATTGATCAGCAAGTGAAAAAGAAAGAGGAAGAAGTTGGCCGTCCTCTCACAGTGGAAGAGTTTACGGAAGTGCGGAATGCGACATTGCAAGTCGTCCGCGGTACGGTACAAGCTGATATTTTGAAAGAGGACCAAGGTCAAAACACATGTATTTTCTCGACAGAATTCGCGCTCCGCATGATGGGCGATATCCAGCAATATTTCATTGACCAAAAAGTACGGAACTACTATTCTGTTTCGATTTCGGGCTATCATATTGCAGAAGCTGGTGCGAATCCAATTTCACAATTGGCATTTACATTGGCGAACGGATTCACGTATGTTGAGTACTATTTAAGCCGTGGCATGAACATCGACGACTTCGCACCAAACTTGTCGTTCTTCTTCTCAAATGGTTTGGACCCAGAATATACCGTTATCGGAAGGGTCGCCCGACGCATATGGGCGGTCGCTATGCGTGAGAAGTATGGTGCCAACGAACGGAGCCAAAAGCTGAAATATCATGTCCAAACTTCCGGACGAAGCTTGCATGCGCAGGAAATCGACTTTAACGACATTCGGACGACATTGCAAGCGCTAATGGCGTTGCAGGATAACTGCAACTCGCTCCATACGAATGCTTATGACGAAGCAATTACGACGCCGACGGAAGAATCTGTCCGCCGCGCGATGGCAATCCAAATGATCATTACGAAAGAGCACGGTTTATCGAAAAATGAAAATCCGTTGCAAGGCTCTTTCATCATTGAGGAACTGACAGACCTTGTCGAAGAAGCCGTACTGCAAGAATTCGATCGTCTAAACGACCGCGGCGGAGTATTAGGTTCGATGGAAACTCAATACCAGCGAGGCAAAATCCAAGAAGAATCGATGCATTACGAAATGAAAAAGCACTCGGGCGAACTGCCGATCATCGGGGTCAACACATACTTGAATCCGAACCCGCCTTCAGAAGAAGAAATCGACAATATGGAAATCGCCCGTGCCACAAAAGAAGAAAAAGAAACACAAATCGCCAATTTGCGGGCCTTCCAATCACGTCATAGCGATGTTGCAACGGACGCTTTGCGCAAACTGCAAGAAGTCGCAGTTTCGGGCGGCAATATTTTCGCAGAATTGATGGAAACTGTAAAAGTCGCGAGCTTAGGCCAAATTACGAATGCACTTTACCAAGTTGGCGGACAGTACAGAAGAAATATGTAAATGGGCGGACGCTTCTTGAAAGAGGCGTCCGTTTTATATGATGGGAATGCATTCGGGAAAGAAGTTTAGAGGCAAGTTATGCGTACGAATCGCGATTTATGAGTTGTTATGAGACTTTATTCGTTTAATCGTCGCTTTATGCGTTTTCGCCACAGTCTATACACTTTTCCCCTGGATGTATGAGCTTTCCCTATTATATAGACGCTATAAAATGTCGAGGGCGTATCGTGGATTCCCAATAGCGCAGCGTCATGCCGAATGCCTTTGACAAATGGCGAGCTTTTCTGTTTTTAATGTAAAGCTTTACATAGTCATTAGTGGGAAACTTGATAAATGACAAACTAAAGAGGCGGCAACTCCTCGAAAATGCTATACATTCCATCAGTAAGGATAGAGGATCTTTCCCTATCCTTCGAGGTAAGGGTGACCGGCAAGGTTCTGTCGAGGCGACTAAACGTCAATCCATATTTCTTACCTACATAGAAAGCTCCACCATTCATTTATAAAATGAGTAGCCCTTAGCCCTTATTTCACACTTATAAAATGTAGCCAAAAATATCGGTTTGTAGTGGATTTTTCAAACAACTCGCACGTATAATGAAATCAACGAGCGAAAGAGGTGCGGAACGTGAAACTGTATCACCACCTATTGATTATCGCAATCCTAATTCTCCTCCTTTATTTCCTATATGACAAAGGTCTTGGCATCGTCCCGTTTCTGCTTGCTGCCTTATACTTTGGGTACATTGGCATTAAAGAATTCCAGCGTTTTAAGAAGAGTAAAAGATGGTAGCATAATAGGGACTTCATTGTATATAATGATAAGTATGTTTTTGTTCAGAGAAAGGACGTGCGTTAGATGAATCTTAACGAACTGACACAAGAAGAGCTCTTAGAAGAATCACTGATTGACATTGCGTATGCAATCTTAACGGATCGACGTGAGCCCTTAACCATTCAAGAATTGATGGCTGAAATCCAAGACCTCACAGGTATGACAGAAGAACAAATGCAGGAAAAGCTTCTGCAATTTTACACGGATATGAATATAGATGGACGCTTCCTTGCGATCCATGACAACCGTTGGGGACTCCGCGAATGGTACCCAGTAGATCAAATCGAGGAAGAAACAGCGCCTGTCGTAAAAGTTCGCAAAAAGAAAAAGAAAAAAGCGTATGATGAAGACGAAGAAGATGAAGACGAAATTGAAATCGATGAAGAAGATCTTTTCGAAGAAGATTTTGACGAGTTGGATGATGACGATGATGAGTTAGAAGACGATGATGAAGAAGAGGAAGAAGACATCTTAGAACTCGAAGAAGATCTCATCGATGAAGATGAAGAGCTTGAAATCATTCCGGACGATGAGATTGATATCGACGACGATGAAGAAGAGGAAGAAGACGACGAAGAAATGGAAGAGGAAGAACTCTAACACTTTGTACTTGACTTCATGCGTCGTAACCTTTAACCTTTTATTTGGGCTCCTTGAAAAAGGACACATGAATCAGTGTATAAGCGCTCCTCTTGTAGACAAACTACAGTGGAGCGCTTTTTTGATTTTTATACATCGGACAACCCCTACTATAAAAGGAGGCGTTTATTCATGACAAAATATATTTTCATAACTGGCGGCGTCGTTTCATCATTAGGAAAAGGAATTAATGCCGCTTCTCTCGGCAGACTCTTGAAAAGCAGAGGCCTTCAAGTAACGAACCAAAAATTTGATCCGTATATTAACGTAGACCCGCGAATGATGAGCCCGTACCAGCACGGAGAAGTTTTCGTAACGGAAGACGGTGCGGAAACCGATTTGGACTTAGGTCATTACGAGCGCTTCATCGATATTAAATTAAATAAATACTCCAACGTCACAATGGGGAAAGTGTATTCTTCCGTTTTAAGAAAAGAACGCCGTGGCGATTACAAAGGGGCAACTGTCCAAGTTATTCCACATATTACAAATGAAATTAAAAGCCTGATTAAGCGTGCAGGGCAGGAAACAAATGCCGATGTTGTCATTACTGAAATCGGCGGAAGTGTAGGAGACATTGAATCCCTTCCATACCTTGAAGCGATCCGTCAAATGAAAACGGATTTAGGAAAAGATGATGTCATGTACATTCATAACACGCTCATCCCATATTTGCATGCAGCAGGGGAAATGAAAACAAAGCCTACACAGCACAGCGTAAAAGAATTGCGTGGACTCGGTATCCAGCCAAATATGATCGTTGTGCGAAGCGAATACCCCGTTCCGCAAGAAATGAAAGACAAAATCGCGTTATTCTGCAACATTAAGCCTGAAGAAGTAATTGAAGCGCTTGATGTGGAAACATTGTATGAAGTGCCGATTCGTCTTCATGAGCAAAATATGGACAAGTTAGTAGTCGACTTCCTTGGACTTGAAACGAAGGAGCCGGATTTGACAGAAATCGAAGAGCTTGTGAATCGCGTTAGCCATTTATCGCGTAAAGTGAAAATTGCTCTTGTCGGAAAATATGTTGAACTGCAAGATGCATATATTTCTGCAGTTGAAGCATTCCGTCACGCAGGCTATGAATTTGACACAGATATCGAAATTGACTGGATCAATTCAGAAGAAGTTACACAGGAGAACGTAGCGGACATCCTAAAAGATGCAGATGGTATTTTTGTGCCGGGTGGGTTTGGAGATCGAGGAATTGAAGGCAAACTTGTCGCAATCCATTACGCACGTGTTCACAAAGTGCCGTTTTTAGGAGTTGGACTCGGCATGCAATTAGCTGCAGTTGAATACGCACGCGATGTATTAGGAATTGCAGATGCCCATTCTGCGGAATTTGACCCAGAAACAGCAAATCAAATTATTGAAAACAATAGTGACTTCGAAAGCCGCGCAGGCATCGAAGAAGCAAGCGGCGACATGCGTTTAGGCGCTCATCCTTGTAAATTGAAAGAGGGTACAAAAACGCAAGCAGCTTACAATGATGAGTTAGTATATGAACGCCACCGCCATCGTTTTGAATTCAATAACACGTATCGCGATCAATTCGAAAACGCAGGCATGGTGATCGCCGGGGAAAGCCCAGACGGACATTTAGTGGAAATTATCGAACTGAACGACCATCCATTCTTCATCGGTACACAATTCCACCCAGAATTCGCATCACGGCCAACTCGCCCGCAACCAATCATCCGCGAATTCATCCGTGCATCATTGGATCACCAAAACTAACGAACGTGAAAACGGCAGGAGCCTATAATAGGCCCCTGCCGTTTTTTTATAATTCCCTATAAAAGCCACTGAAACGCATACCATCAGCAGCGAAGTGCATAAAATTAAACAAGTATGCATAAATAGCGATGCAGCACGCATAACATCTTCTCAACACGTATAAACTCATTCGCCACGGCATAACAGACCTTAAGTCCGCATCAATACACGCGCCCTCGCATAACTAAAATCAAAAGCTCAAAAATCAATACGTTAGCACATAATTTGCTCCCAAATCCCTTACACTCACACAGTACAAATAAACCTATTCTTGAATCATTTCGTCATAAGATAGCTTTACTGCTTCATAGACAAATAAAGCTGCCATCAAATGCGGCTGCACGATCCGTCCGCCATCTTCACCTGGCAAAATGCCTTTCACCAAACCGGTTGATATGTACGTATAGGCTAAATCTGCCAACTCGTTTGAGCCGTCATCTTTTTCTCCAGCTAGTACGGAAAACGGAATAAATTGATTGGACAAGGAACGTGCCAACTTGATTGCACGTGCATCAGAAGCGCTTCGGGCGAAAATCCAGACGCGATCTGTCGAGTCGATGTCCATGCCATCTTCATATTGAACAGCACCTGTAAAAGGTTCTGCACTAAATTGCGCATTTAAGCCGACTCCCGCCAGTTCATCAAAACCGACGAAAATGACTCGTCCTTGGCCGATCGTAGCTTGAGCCAATAAACGAGCTGTTTCTTCAATTGCTTCTTCATTATTCGCACCGATTCGCTGTAAAAGCCCGCCCGTTTGTGTCGTTAATATTTTCAACTGAAACCACCTCGCATTCCATTATATTTTTCATTTGACATAAAACCAAGCAGAACACGTATGGGACAAAAATTGCCTGTGAAATATTTATCTGTTAAGACCATGCTGAGACGGTAAAAGGGTTGTTGCATCAATGTTCTGAGGAAGAATAGCTGTAATAGTTCATTGGAAAATTTACTATTAATTCCTTTATTAATGAAGAAAAGAAGGATATTGCACAGAATGTGTCAAACTATATAGATGGGCAATGGAGACTAAAGAAGAGGGGTGGGACGTTTGAAAAGTTTGTTAATCGTTGACGATCAAACCGGAATTCGGCTTTTACTCGACGAAGTATTTAAAAAAGAGGGATTTGAAACGAGGTTAGCTGCAAACGGTGCAGAGGCACTTCAAATGGTTCAAGAACGAGCACCTGACTGTGTGTTGCTCGATATGAAAATGCCGGGCATTAACGGTGTAGAAGTGCTGAAGAAAATAAAAAAAGATTGGCCGCAAGTCCCTGTCATTATGATGACGGCTTATGGGGAAGTTGATTTGACAGAGGACGCCTTTGAAAATGGAGCGGAACGTTATTTTACAAAACCATTCAATATTTATGAAGTAAGAGATGCAGTGACTGCACTTTTAAATTAATATTTTCCAAATCTTAACTATGCAACTGATAGGCTTCGCGGGTTTGTCTTTCATTCAATTCAGTAAAAACATTGGGCAGTCGCTTTGCCCGCGGAGTTTGACGTAAGATTTCGCAAAACGTCAAAAACAATAGAAATATTTATTGCCAAATAGAGTATCGAAGATTCAAGTTTTAGCAAACTAAAGAAAACGGAAGCACAGTTCTGTTTTGCACGAGAACATCCAAACCGCTTACATATGAATTTACCGAACAGGCAGCTGCCGGTATTTAGTTGCACTGTGATCATGAACCCCGGACAGTAGTAAATACTGTCTGTTTTTGTTATGATAAAAGAGGCAAAAAACGTATTAGCTCCGTAAATTCATCTCAACAATTCAGAGGAGGATTTTTTCCATGGCACTTGTTTCAATGAAAGAAATGATGATTAAAGGTAAAAAAGAAGGATATGCAATTGGTCAGTTCAACTTGAACAACCTTGAATACACGCAAGCAATTTTGCAAGCTGCTGAAGAAGAGCAATCACCTGTTATTTTAGGCGTTTCCGAAGGTGCGGGACGTTATATGGGCGGGTTCAAGACGGTCGTCAACATGGTGAAAGGTCTGATGGAAGACTATAACATCACTGTTCCTGTGGCGATTCACTTAGATCATGGTTCAAGTTTTGAGAAATGTAAAGAGGCGATTGATGCTGGATTTACATCTGTTATGATCGATGCATCTTCCAAGCCATTCGAAGAAAATATTGCAATAACAAAGCAAGTCGTTGAGTATGCACATGAGCGCGGCGTTTCCGTTGAAGCGGAATTGGGCGTTGTAGGCGGACAAGAAGATGATGTAATTGCAAGCGGCGTCATCTATGCAGACCCAGCTGAATGTAAAGAGTTAGTCGACAAAACAGGAATTGATTGCTTAGCGCCGGCTTTAGGGTCAGTTCACGGTCCGTACAAAGGTGAACCGAACTTAGGCTTTAAAGAAATGGAAGAGATTTCAAGTCAATCAGACCTTCCACTAGTTCTTCACGGAGGTACAGGCATCCCGACGAAAGATATTCAACGTGCGATCTCATTAGGCACTGCGAAAATTAACGTTAACACGGAAAATCAAATTGAAGGTACGAAAACAGTCCGTGAAATTTTGGAGTCAGATAAAGAAGTTTACGATCCGCGCAAATATCTTGGTCCAATGCGCGAATCGATTAAACAAACAGTAATTGGCAAAATGCGTGAATTTGGCAGCTCTCAAAAGGCTTAACGACAAACTTATACAAAGAGGAGAAGCATCGCAAAAAGGTGCATTCTCCTTCTTTTCCATTCATGAAGGAGGAACAGAATCCGTGAAATTTTTCATCGATACAGCAAACTTTGAAGAAATTAAAGAAGCACATAGCTGGGGAATTCTATCTGGCGTTACAACAAATCCATCTTTAGTGGCGAAAGAAAATGTTTCTTTCCACGATCGTCTTCGTGAAATTACCCAACTAGTACCTGGATCGGTTAGCGCCGAAGTCATCTCTCTTGACGCTGAAGGAATGATTGAAGAAGGCCGTGAATTGGCTAAAATTGCCCCCAATATCACTGTAAAGCTCCCAATGACGCCGGAAGGATTAAAAGCATGCTCTGTTTTCGCTCAAGAAGGCATTAAAACGAATGTAACGCTAATTTTTAGCGCAAATCAGGCATTGCTTGCTGCACGTGCAGGAGCTACATATGTATCTCCGTTCCTTGGCAGACTGGACGATATCGGACAAGAAGGCGTCCATCTCATTAGCACGATTGCGGATATCTTTACATTCCATGATCTTGATACTGAAATCATAGCAGCTTCCATCCGCAGCCCACAACATATTACCGATGCAGCGCTTGCAGGAGCGCATATTGCTACGACGCCATTCAAGGTGCTTCAGCAACTATTTAACCATCCCTTAACAGACAAAGGTATTCAGCAATTTTTGGACGATTGGGCTTCAAGAAAGAACAAGTGAAACGCCAAAGGAGACTGAAATGGACGTTTATAAAATTAGAGGTGGCAAACCTCTGCAAGGTACAATAAAGGTAAGTGGCGCAAAAAACAGTGCAGTTGCATTGATACCTGCTTCCATCTTGGCGGATTCTCCTGTAACGATTGAAGGCTTACCTGAGATTTCAGATGTTTTTACGCTGAAGGCACTCCTTGAGGACATCGGCAGCAAAGTCGATTTTGAGTCAGGAAAAATGATAATCGACCCGACAGAAACTATTGCGATGCCACTACCGAACGGCAATGTGAAAAAATTACGCGCTTCCTATTATATGATGGGTGCGATGTTGGGGCGGTTCAAGCATGCCGCAATCGGTTTGCCTGGCGGCTGCCATTTAGGGCCGCGGCCGATCGATCAGCATATTAAAGGCTTCGAGGCATTAGGCGCAAAAGTGACAAATGAGCACGGTGCAATCTATTTGCGCGCTGATGAATTAAGAGGGGCAAAAATCTACCTTGATGTAGTCAGTGTCGGTGCAACGATTAACATTATGTTGGCCGCTGTTTTAGCGAAAGGCCGCACGATTATCGAAAATGCGGCTAAGGAACCCGAAATCATAGATGTCGCCACATTGCTTTCAAATATGGGCGCTAATATAAAAGGTGCAGGAACGAATGTCATTCGGATAGAAGGCGTTGAAAAACTGCATGGTACGAAGCATACGATCATCCCTGACCGGATTGAAGCAGGGACTTTTATGATTATGGCTGCGACAGTCGGCGATGGCATTACAATTGACAATGTCATACCGTTCCACGTAGAAGCTTTAACAGCTAAACTGCGTGAAATGGGTGTGGAGGTCGTTGAAGGGGAAGAACAGATTTTTATTCCGAAGTCGAAAAGCTTAGCGGCTGTCGATGTGAAGACGCTCGTATATCCAGGATTCCCAACAGATTTGCAACAGCCATTTTCCGTTTTATTAACACAAGCGACTGGCACATCTGTCATTACAGATACGATCTATTCCGCTCGTTTCAAACAAATAGACGAGCTGCGTAGGATGAATGCCGAAGGAAAAGTAGAAGGCCAGTCTGTCATCTTATCTGGTCCGACACATTTGCAGGCAGCAACTGTCCGCGCGACTGATTTACGTGCCGGTGCTGCGCTCGTCATTGCGGGTTTATTGGCTGAAGGGGAAACCGAAATTCAGGAAATTAAGCATATCGAACGCGGATACAGCTCATTAATTGAGAAGCTGCGCGGTATTGGAGCGGACATTCGGAAGGAAAATGTTCCTGAAAAGGCTACCGTAAAGGAATAATCGAGAATCGAATGTCTTCTTTTATGCTATACTGTACAGTGAAAAAACATACGGCTTGAAGTAGCTAACCGTAAAACGGGAGGAACACATATAATGGAACGCAGTTTATCGATGGAATTAGTACGTGTAACTGAAGCGGCGGCTGTATCGGCGTCCCGCTGGATGGGACGCGGTTTGAAAAACGAGGCGGATGATGCCGCAACTTCAGCGATGCGTACTGTGTTCGACACCATTCCGATGCAAGGTGTTGTCGTTATTGGTGAAGGTGAAATGGACGAAGCTCCGATGCTCTATATCGGCGAAGAATTAGGGACAGGTCAAGGGCCTGCGGTTGACGTCGCTGTCGATCCTTTGGAAGGCACAAATATCGTAGCATCTGGCGGCTGGAACGCATTGGCTGTCATTGCGATCGCAGATAGAGGAAATTTACTGCATGCACCTGACATGTATATGAATAAAATCGCAGTCGGTCCGGAAGCGGTCGGCAAAATCGATATTGATGCATCGGTTACGGATAATCTCCACGCCGTTGCAAAAGCAAAGAATAAAAAAATCGAAGACGTAGTTGCAACTGTGCTGAACCGGGAACGTCATTCAAAAATCATTGAAGAAATCAGAGCAGCGGGAGCACGCATTAAACTGATCAATGACGGAGATGTAGCAGGTGCAATTAACACGGCATTTGACGATACTGGCGTCGATATTTTATTTGGACTAGGCGGCGCTCCTGAAGGCGTGATTGCTGCAGTCGGACTGAAATGTCTTGGCGGTGAAATCCAAGGGCGTCTCGTTCCATCTAACCAAGAAGAAATCGACCGTTGTAAAAAAATGGGCATCGATGTGAACAAAGTGCTTCGCATGGAAGACTTAGTGAAAGGCGATGATGCCATTTTTGCTGCTACTGGTGTAACAGATGGTGAATTGCTGCGCGGCGTACAATTTAAAGGCGGCTACAGCACAACTCATTCACTCGTTATGCGTTCAAAATCAGGTACGATCCGTTTTGTGGAAGGCCGCCACAGCATGGAGAAAAAACCTCTACTTGTAATGCAAGATTAATAAACGACAGCTTCGCTAATGAAGCATATGGCAATTTGTATGATACTGCCTCATCGCCCGGCCTTGCGCCGGGCAAACTTCACTAAAGGAATGCCTACCCGAATTTATCAACCTCAAAAATTATTGCGACCGGATTTTTAAACTAGGAGCCTACAATGGTGTAGATCATATGTTGTGACAAGATGTAACAAGCTGCATACCGCTATTGTTCAGCTATCTTTTGAGCAATGGCTGATTAGGATACAGCAATATCCTTTCGCTTCCCCATAGAGGTAGGAGTCTTCAGCTGAATTAAAATCAAATAAAATAAAGAGTGGTGCTAATAGAATATGGCAATATTAACGATTGCAAGTTTAGAAAATATGACCTTAAAAGAATTATATGAACTTGCTAGGGAGTACAAAATCACTTATTATGGCAAGTTGACGAAGAAAGAACTTATTTTTGCAATTCTTAAATCCCGTGCTGAACAAGAAGGCTTCTTCTTCATGGAGGGTGTTTTAGAAATTATTCAATCGGAGGGCTATGGATTTTTGCGTCCGATTAATTACTCGCCAAGCTCGGAAGATATTTATATTTCAGCTTCCCAAATTAGAAGATTCGATTTGCGGAATGGCGACAAAGTAACAGGGAAAGTACGTCCGCCAAAAGAGAATGAGCGCTATTACGGCCTCTTGCAAGTAGAAGCAGTAAACGGTGAAGACCCGGAAGTTGCACGTGAACGTGTGCATTTCCCTGCGCTCACTCCGCTCTATCCTGAACGTCATATCCAACTGGAAACGACACCAAATAAACTTTCGACACGCATAATGGACCTTGTTTCGCCGGTCGGTTTTGGCCAACGGGGGTTAATTGTTGCTCCACCAAAAGCTGGAAAAACGATGCTATTGAAAGAAATAGCAAACGCTATTACGACGAATCACCCCGAAGCTGAATTGATCGTACTACTCATCGATGAGCGTCCGGAAGAGGTGACGGATATCGAGCGTTCTGTAAAAGCAGACGTCGTCAGTTCTACGTTTGATGAAGTTCCAGAAAACCACGTAAAAGTAGCTGAATTGGTTTTGGAGCGCGCCATGCGCCTCGTTGAGCATAAACGCGATGTTGTCATTTTAATGGACTCTATCACTCGGCTTGCTCGTGCATATAACCTTGTCATTCCGCCGAGCGGGCGTACGTTATCCGGCGGTATCGATCCCGCAGCATTTCACCGTCCGAAACGCTTTTTCGGCGCAGCGCGGAACTTGGAAGAAGGCGGCAGCTTGACGATTCTTGCGACGGCGTTGATTGACACTGGATCGCGAATGGATGAAGTCATTTACGAAGAATTTAAAGGAACAGGTAATATGGAATTGCATCTTGACCGTAGTCTTGCTGAACGCCGCATTTTCCCGGCACTTGACATTCGCCGATCCGGCACGAGGAAAGAGGAATTGCTTATCCCTTCCGATCAGCTTGAAAAACTATGGGGAATTCGAAAAACATTCTCCGACGCACCGGACTTCGCAGAACGTTTCTTGAAAAAATTGCGCCAATCCAAATCGAATGAGGAATTCTTCAATAAGCTGAACGAAGAAATGAAAGCCCATCGAAATGGAAAAGGACTCATTTAACGGTTTAAGTTCTATAAACTGAAAAGATTTTCATTTGAATATAGAGTGTGCAAGCGCAATAAGTTGCCATTGAATGTGCTATGATTTGATGATAAAAAATTTGGGCAAAACAGTTGCACTACTATGGGAGATTTGTTATACTTTCAAAGTATGGTTTATGACCATCTGCTGCATATACGGCTGGCAAACACGGGCCGTGTAAGGCATCAGTCTTGTTCATACTTTGAACAACCCTTACAATAATACTCTGTTCCAGATGGTTCAGGGCGAGAGGAGAGAGACCGATGAGAGCAGGAATTCATCCAAATTACAAACTTGCAAAAGTCACTTGTTCATGTGGTAACACATTCGAAACAGGTTCTGTTAAAGAGGACATTCGCGTAGAAGTTTGCTCAGAATGCCACCCATTCTACACTGGACGTCAAAAATTTGCTGCAGCGGACGGCCGCGTCGACCGCTTCAACAAAAAATATGGCCTCAAAGAAGAAGGACAAGAATAAGACAATTGAAATACCCGCCGGGTCGAATGACCCAGCGGGTATTTTTAATGTACATATTAAAGAAGCAACGAAAACGATATAAGATGAAATGTTTTATTGTAAAGCAAAGTTGCAATATTGAGCAGGTGCTCTGAAGTACGCCATATATGCCATGCCGGTTGTCTGGCATCTACATTGTGCTGCTCAGTCTCTACATTGCAAAGCGACCCGCTTACATGATAAGGCGACGTCTCTACGTTTCGATGCACGTTTTATATTGTGTTGCGAAACCTTTACGTTGTGAAGCGCCACGCTTACATTGCGTTACAAAGCCTTCACGTTCTGTTGCACGATTTAGATTTACATTGCGATACGAAGCTCCTACGATGTGAGACGGCTCCTTATGCTGTAGCAGAGACTCCAATTTTATTCATTCTCTGCTTATAGATGATGAAACAAAACGTTCACACTGCATTATTAAGCCGTAGAAATGCCGTCTCTATGCGGTATTTGTCACTTTACACCGTTCTGTCTATCACATCCAACCTAAAATGTAAAGACATCATTTCTATCCGTTTTTGTTGTATGATAGACTTTCCTATGGCAAACGATGAACACCTACATAGAACAGTTTTTGAAAGGGGAACCTACATGTACGTTGCAATGCAAGGCGGCTGGATTGAAGTAATTTGTGGAAGTATGTTTTCTGGTAAATCGGAGGAATTGATACGGCGTGTTCGACGTGCTCAATTTGCGAAGCAAAAAATTGCCGTTTTCAAACCAGAGATCGATGACCGTTATAGCGAGGAAGCAGTTGTAAGTCATAATGGGACAACTGTCATTGCTACGCCTATTGCGGATTCTTCCCAAATTATAGAGTTCGTAACGGATGACTACGATATTATTGCAATTGATGAAGCGCAGTTTTTCGATGACGGACTGATTCAAGTCGCAAGTGATTTAGCTGATCGTGGATTTCGGGTAATTGTAGCGGGGCTCGATATGGATTTCCGTGGAGTGCCTTTTGGTCCGATGCCGCAATTGATGGCAATTGCCGAAAACGTCACAAAACTTCAAGCAGTGTGTACCGTTTGTGGCTCGCCCGCAAGTCGCACACAGCGGCTTATTAATGGACAACCTGCAGGCTACGATGATCCGGTCATTCTTGTCGGTGCGTCTGAAGCATATGAGGCAAGATGCCGTAAACATCATGAAGTACCGAACGGCGTCACTGCCAATTCTGTAAATGCACAGTGATCCACATTTCCAGACAACTTGGGGATAAAGTCCAAGTTGTCTTTTTTTATCCATAACGGCCTATCAATTCTTCATTACCACTCTAATCTAAAAGAAATTACTGTATTTCATCCGCCTATTCCCGTACAATAAATGTACAAAATCGACGTAAATAGAGGTGTGCAAAACTATGTTTGAAAGGCTTCAAGCCGTGGAAGATCGCTATGAGCGACTCAATGAATTGCTCAGTGATCCTGATATTGTAAGTGATATGGAAAAATTGAGAACGTATTCAAAAGAGCAATCCGATTTGCAGGAAACAGTTGATACGTACCGTGCTTATAAAGAAGCAACTAAGCAATTTGATAGTGCAAAGCAAATGTTGGAAGAGCCATTGGATGATGAAATGAAAGACTTAGTGAAAATGGAAATCGCGGAACTGAGCGAGCAGATTGAATCGTTGGAAGGACGTTTGAAACTGCTCTTAGTGCCAAAAGATCCGAATGACGATAAAAACGTCATTATGGAAATCCGCGGTGCAGCAGGTGGAGATGAAGCAGCTTTATTTGCAGGCAATCTTTATCGGATGTATAGCCGCTTTGCTGAAATGAATCATTGGAAAGTGGAAGTGATGGATGCTTCACCGACAGAATTGGGTGGCTTTAAAGAAATCGTCTTTATGATTAACGGAAATGGCGCCTATTCCAAATTAAAGTACGAAAATGGCGCACATCGAGTGCAACGGGTACCAGAAACTGAATCAGGCGGCCGAATCCATACATCGACTGCGACTGTGGCAGTGTTGCCGGAAGCTGAAGAAGTAGAAATCGAAATTCATGACAAAGACATCCGTGTGGACACATTCGCTT
Organism: Sporosarcina sp. USHLN248; assembly: GCF_037144575.1. Taxonomy (NCBI): domain Bacteria; kingdom Bacillati; phylum Bacillota; class Bacilli; order Caryophanales; family Caryophanaceae; genus Sporosarcina; species Sporosarcina sp. USHLN248. Next base: position 38,438 of record NZ_JBBCZC010000007.1, on the reverse strand, counting down.
CGTCAGGACCTGGCGGGCAATCCGTTAACACAACGATGTCTGCAGTCCGCTTAACGCATCTTCCGACCGGCATTACCGTATCATGTCAGGACGAAAAATCGCAAATTAAAAATAAAGAAAAAGCGATGAAAGTATTGCGTGCCCGTATTTACGATAAATTCATGCAGGAAGCGCAAGCTGAATACGATGAAAAGCGTAAATCGGCAGTCGGGACAGGCGATCGTTCTGAACGCATCCGAACGTATAATTTCCCCCAAAACCGGGTGACCGATCATCGTATTGGTTTAACGATCCAAAAGTTAGATCAAATTATTGAAGGGAAAATGGATGAAGTGATTGACGCGCTCATTGTAGAAGATCAGGCAAGACGCCTGGAAAGCTTGGAAAAGCATGACTGAACGCATTTATGAAGCGATCAAAAAAGCATCATCGCTACTATCCTCCAAAGATCTTGATGAAAACGCAGCACAGCTCCTAATGGAATTTGTCACGAATAAAAGCGGCGCTTCCTTACTGGCTGACATGCGTGATTACTTGACAAAAACGCAGCAAACCGCTTTTTGGAAACATACCGAGGAATTGCTCACAGGAAAGCCGATACAACATATTATCGGCTATGAAATGTTTTATGGCAGACAATTCGAAGTGAACGGCAATGTTCTTATTCCAAGGCCTGAAACCGAAGAACTCGTTGAAAATGCACTCAAAATCAGCATGAAGCTGTTCGAAACAAAAGATATCCACATGGCGGACATCGGAACAGGCAGTGGAGCAATTGCGATCTCATTCAAAAAAGAGTGGCCAGAAGCGACTGTCGCGGCTACGGATATAAGCGAAGAGGCGTTAAAAGTCGCTGAGCGTAACGCAAAAAAGAATGAAGCTGACATTACATTTTATCAAGGTAATTTAACTGAACCGATTAAACAGCAGAAATGGGATGTCGTCCTTTCGAATCCACCATACATTGCGCCGGAGGAATCGGCTGCCATGTCGAAGACGGTAGTGGATTTTGAGCCGAAGCATGCATTGTTTGCTGAAGAGGACGGGCTGTATTTTTATAAAAAGCTTGCGAAGGAGCTTCCACGGGTTATGAAGACACCTTCTTTAATCGGCTTGGAAATTGGCTATCAGCAAGGTACCGCAGTCCGGGAGTTGTTCCAAAAAGCGTTTCCGGAAGCGCAAGTTGAAATTATACAAGATATAAATGGTAAAGATCGAATGATATTTTGCGAGATTCATGAATAAAACTCTTTGACCCTGTCAACAATGGGGTCAGGGAGGGATTGACATGTTGCAAGACTATGAAATTCAAAAACAACCGAATTGGACAAATAGAATTGTTGCCGTAGTAGAATTTATTTTAGTTTTATTCGTCATCCAATCAGCGCTATTGCTGTTCATGGGACCGGAGGAACAGCCGGAAGAAATTAGGTTTCGTATTTTAGCGCATTCCAACTCACCGGCCGATCAAAAAATCAAACATTCGATCCAACAAGAAATCGAGCCGCTTATTTACAAAGCGATCGGACAAGCAGAAACGACAGCGGAAATAGCCGCCAATTTACAAGCGATTGAGTCGGTCATTTACGATATTGCAGTGTCAAAAGCAGAAGGTAAAGAGATTTCATTCGAACGGAAAGCCGCTTTGTTCCCGCCGAAGAGGTCCGGTATGTTCGTTACTCCGCAAGCTGCGTATGATGCATATGTTTTAACAATCGGCAGCGGCCGGGGGGATAATTGGTGGTGTGGATTATTTCCGAGAGTCTGTTTTCCTGACAAAGAAGTGGATAACAATGAAGAGCAAGAGCAAGAAAAAGTCACTTTCTTCATTTGGGAGTGGATAAAATCATTGTTCGACTAAAGTTATTCACAAGTTTTGTGGATAAGTGCTTTAAAGTGTGAATAAAAGGAGGGTTGCACATTGGAAACAAAAATCGTATCTGTGGACAGCGAAGTGGATAATGTTCGAAACTATCAACAAGCTGTGGATATTTTAAAAAGTGGAGAAGTCGTCGCCTTTCCGACCGAGACTGTATATGGATTAGGTGCACTTGCGACAAAGCGAGAAGCCGTTCAAAAAATCTACGATGCAAAAGGGCGCCCATCCGATAATCCACTCATCATACATATAGGGAAGAAAGAAGATGCGAATAAATACGCAGTCGACATTCCTGTAGCTGCTCAAAAACTGATGGACCAGTTTTGGCCTGGGCCTTTGACGATGGTTTTCCATAAACGGCCAGGTATCATTGCGGAAAATGCGACGCCGGGTTTTGAAACGGTAGGCATCCGGATGCCCGATCACCCCGTTGCGTTGCAATTGTTGAACATGTTAGATGGCCCGCTTGCAGCTCCGAGCGCCAACCGAAGCGGGAAGCCGAGCCCGACAGAAGCGGAGCATGTGTACGCAGATTTGAACGGCCGGATACCGATGATTGTGGACGGAGGACAGACAGGGGTAGGCGTCGAGTCGACTGTCTTGGATATGACGACAGAACCACCTGCTATATTGCGTCCAGGCGGATTGACGAAAGAGATGATTGAAAAAGTGATTGGTCCTGTCCAATCGGAAGGAAAGACAGAAAAAGACAAAGCGCCGCGAGCGCCAGGCATGAAATATATGCACTATGCACCAAACGCACCTTTGTTCATGATTGAAGCGAGTGAAACTGCCATTCAAACGGCAGTGCAAAACCTCCATAAAGAAGGGAAGCGTATTGCGGTTATCGGTCCCGAAGAATTTTCAATCGAAGAAGCGGACTGGTATTTTTCTGTCGGTAGCCTTCATGATTATGATGCCATCGCAGCAAATTTGTATCGGGCAATCCGACAATGTGATGAGACAGAGGCGGATGTGATCCTTGCCGCAGAAACAGAGGCTAGTGGAGTCGGCGAAGCGATTATGAACCGATTGACGAAAGCCGCAAACGGCAAACGTTATAGCCAAAGGTAAAATGAATGACCTTCCAACCCTTCGCATAGGATGAATCGATGCGGTATATTGGGAGGTCTTTCATTTGGTAGAACTCATAGCGGCAAGTTTAACAACAATCGATGTAGTCATTTTATATTCTCTTATGCAAATTAATTCGGGGAGACTGATGCTGTCGATCTGGACAGCTTTTTTGAACATGGTATTCCCGTTTGCGGGTTTTCTAATGGGCGCCTTTTCAGCGGAAATTTTCAGCGCATGGAGCCATACATTATCCGGGGTGTTACTAGCTTGCATCGGACTGCATATGGTGCTTCAAACGGAAGATGGCAATAAGGAGCTCATCCGCAATATTCATCCGTTTCTATTGGCGATGGCTGTCAGTGTCGATACATTTTCAGTAAGCGTCTCTTTCGGCATGCTGCAGCTGAACAAAATATTGTTTATCCTTTCTTCGGGCATTCTCTCTTTCATTTTTGCTTGCGGTGCGCTTTATATTAGCGGTGGTGTTGGTATGAAAAGAGGAAAGCATTTACGGAGATTATCCGGTATTGCTCTTGTTGTTATGGGAGTAATGTCATGTTTTCGTTAATATTATCTGTTTCTTTTCTCATAGTTTTCGTGTATTCTATTAAGTAGGTGATATGGAATGAAAATTTATTTTATTTGCACAGGAAATACATGCAGAAGTCCAATGGCAGAAGCAATATTACGGTCCCAAAAATTGGAAGGCATCCATGTTCGCTCTGCTGGTATTTATGCGACGGATGGTGAGCCAATTTCGGATAATGCAAAAACGCTTATCGAAGAATCGGACATGCCCTATACGTCGGTGTCAAGGTCGGTGACAGCAGAGGAGCTTTCATGGGCAGATCTCATTTTGACGATGACGGAATCGCATAAAAGGACGTTGTTACATGCATTTCCCGAAGCTGCAGGCAAAACGTATACGTTAAAAGAATTTTCATTGCCAAATGAAGAAGGGGATGTCCATGATCCTTACGGAGGGGACTTGTCAACATACCGCCACACCTTTAAAGAATTGCAGACATTGATCGACCTGCTAAAAAAGAAACTGATGGAGGATGGAACATGAACGATGGAAGAAAAAAGAACGGACTGAAGAAAAAGCTTATTCTATTCGTTACAATCTTGGCGCTCATAACGTATGTGACAAGTGCTGTGTTCATTAATTTTATTGGCCCACAATTCTTTTCGGGCGTCAATCCAGTCTTGTTTGGCATCATTACATATTCTTTGGGCATCATCTGGTCAGGTATTTTGGCGGCCCTTTTCGGGTCATTTTTAACGAAGTCATTGCAAAATTTGGAGAAAGCTGCGATTTCAGTAGCAGCTGGGAAGTTAGGGACGGAAATTGAATTGCCAAAATCTAACGATGAAATTCGATCCGTCTCGGAAGCATTCCAAAACTTAGTTCATAATTTACGTACGATCGTCGATGAAATCGAAACAAACTTTGAACGTACAGCAAAAACAGTAGACGCGTTGTCCGGTGAGACAAGCTTGGCTGCTTCACAAGCAGATGCGGTAGCTTCAACGATTATGGAAATTTCAGCTGGAGCTGAAGCATCCGCAGTCGCTATTCAGGAAACAGCAGAAGCGATGGAAGATGTCCGTACGTTAGCGGCAGAGGTGAGCAACCGCGCTGAGCTATCTTCCGAGCAATCAAAAGAGATGCTTGCTGTTTTGGATCATACAATTGGCGTATTCAGAAATCTTGTCGAAGGCATTCGGAAAATGTCGAGTCAAAGCGAACAATCGTTATTGACGATCCGTGAACTTGATCATAATGCACAAAAGATCGGGGAAATCGTTCAATTGGTCGGCAGCATAGCAGGGCAGACGAATTTATTAGCATTGAATGCCTCAATTGAAGCGGCGCGTGCTGGAGAACACGGAAAAGGCTTTGCCGTCGTGGCGGAAGAAGTCCGTGTATTGGCAGATGAAAGTGCGAAAGCAGTACATAGCATCGATGAACTTGTAAAATCGATCCAATCTGACGTTTCAAAAGTTGTTAAGGAAATCGAACAGCAAGTGAAAACAGCTGCCGATGAAGCGGAACGTGCAAATGATACGAGCGAAAATGTCGAGTCAGTCGCGGAAAAAGTGAACGGCATGGCCCAATCGGTCGTTGAAATTACACGCCTCGTAGAAAATCAATTATCCAATATTGAAACGACAGCAAGACAGTCACAAGAAGTAGCTGCGATTGCTGAAGAAACATCAGCTGGCGCCCAAGAAGTGAGGGCCGCAACGGATGAGCAAGTTCGTTCCATCGAACAGACAGATGCGTTGGCAATCGAATTGAAAAAGCAGTCTGAAGACCTATATAAAGTGATTACCCAATTTGATCGTTCATAAGTATTCATTTCACAGCCCGAAATAGGAGTTCGAGGGCTGTGTTTTTTTGTCGATCAATGATAGAATTAGTTGTGAGTAAATTAAGAAAAGAGGCGACGTAATGAAAATCGCAATCTCTTCGGATCATGGCGGCAACCGCCTGCGACATGAAATTATGCAATTATTATCTGAAATCGGTCTTGACTATGTCGATTTCGGACCCGACTCGGACGATTCAGTTGACTACCCGGATTATGCAACTCCTGTTGCAAACGGTGTAGCAAGTGGAGAATTCGATCGCGGAATACTGATTTGCGGCACTGGCATCGGTATGTCAATTGCGGCAAATAAGGTGAAAGGAATTCGTTGTGCACTTGTCCATGATGTATTTAGTGCTAAGGCTACAAGAGGCCACAATGACTCAAACGTTTTGGCGATGGGAGAACGAGTTGTCGGTCCAGGCCTTGCAAGGGAAATCGTCACTGCATGGCTTGATACTTCTTTTGAAGGTGGCCGTCACGAGCGACGGATTGCCAAGTTGAAGGAACTCGAAGAAGAATCGAGGTGAGTTGGCAATGGAAATCTTGAATTTATGGAAGCTCCAACTTGAACAATTGCTATCGGAAATGGCTGAGCAAACGAAGTTCACTCCACATACAGTTTTTGTAGTCGGATGTTCGACATCGGAAATCGCTGGTCAACGGATCGGGACTGCTGGTGCTCTTGAAGTCGCAGAAGCTTTATTCGAACCGTTGCACGACTTTGCGAAAAAGCATAAGCTATTTTTGGCTTTTCAAGGTTGTGAACATATTAACAGAGCGCTCACTATAGAGCGGGAAGCGGCAGATAAGTTCGGTTACGAACCCGTCTCCGTCCTTCCTGCTATCAATGCGGGCGGCTCCATGTCCACTTATGCATACGAACATTTGAAGGACTCCGTTGTTGTTGAATCGGTGCGTGCGAACGCGGGCATTGATATCGGGCAAACACTCATCGGTATGCATTTGAAGCCGGTAGCGGTTCCGATCCGTACTTCCATCGATAAAATCGGAGACGCAGTCGTAACGGCAGCAACTACTCGTCCGAAACTAATTGGCGGGGAACGTGCAGTGTACGTGTGACCGGATTCATTCGCCTCATCATCCTTCCGCTTTGTAGGCGAGGACGTAGAGGACAGTTAATGAACGATTAGACAAAAATATTTATTTAAAGGGGAAATGGCTAAATGGATTTGAGCAATGTGAAACGTGAAGATGCAGCAGTATACGAAGCGATCATGGCGGAAAAAAACCGTCAAAACTCGAATATTGAGCTGATCGCCTCTGAAAACTTTGTTACAGAAGCGGTCATGGAAGCGCAAGGCTCTTACTTGACGAATAAATATGCTGAAGGTTATCCAGGTAAACGTTACTATGGCGGCTGCGAACATGTCGATGTCGTCGAAAATATCGCACGCGACCGCTTGAAAGAAATTTTTGGCGCTGCCTATGCGAATGTCCAAGCCCACTCTGGCGCACAAGCAAATATGGCTGTCTACTTCACAGTGCTCAAGCCGGGAGACACTGTTTTGGGCATGAATCTTTCCCACGGTGGCCACTTGACTCATGGCAGCCCGGTTAACTTCTCAGGTACCCTTTATCAATTTGTCGACTATGGTGTAAGTGAAGAGGACGAGCGTATCGATTATGAAGACGTTCGCCAAAAAGCGCATGAGCATAAGCCGAAATTGATTGTCGCTGGTGCGAGCGCATATCCGCGAGAAATCGATTTTGCCAAATTCCGTGAAATCGCCGACGAAGTGGGTGCATATTTGATGGTCGACATGGCGCATATCGCTGGACTTGTCGCTGCTGGCGAACATCCAAGCCCTGTTCCGCATGCGCACTTCATCACATCTACGACACATAAAACATTGCGCGGACCACGTGGCGGGCTTATTTTGCTAAACGAGGAATTTGCAGAGGAGTTCGGCCGTAAAATCGACAAAACGATTTTCCCAGGCATCCAAGGCGGACCGTTGATGCACGTTATCGCTGCGAAAGCTGTCGCATTTGGAGAAGCGTTAAAACCTGAATTCAAGACGCATATCCAACAAGTGAAAAAGAACGCAAAAGCACTTGCAGAAAGCTTGATGGCTGAAGGTGTTGACATCGTTTCAGGCGGCACGGACAACCACTTGCTGCTCGTTAACTTGAAGTCACTCGACATTACAGGAAAAGTAGCCGAACACGTTTTAGACGAAGTCGGTATCACTGTAAATAAAAACACCATTCCATTTGATACGGAAAGCCCATTCGTCACTTCCGGCATCAGAATCGGGACACCAGCTGTTACAACACGCGGTTTTAAGGAAGAGGAAATGAAAGAGGTCGGCGCGATCATCGCGAAACTTCTCAAAAATCATGAAGACGAATCTGTCAAAGAAGAAGCAAAAGAACGTGTAAAAGCACTGACTGACAAATTCCCGCTTTACGCATAATACCACCCCGCCTGTCATCTGCAGGCGGGGTTACTTTATCCACTAAAACGCATAAATTCTTTAATAAGCGCATAATAACGGGGCTACGCGCATAAATTCGTTTAAAAACTCATAAATGTCCCGATTTGCGCATAGTTGTCAATGGAAACGCATAAATCCCTCCGCACGAGCATAACTCGGGATAAACCCGTTCTTGGTCAATTGGTAGCTGTCTTAAATTCCGTATAAAAAGAAATAAAAGCTTTTATTTGTCAGAGGCATTCGGCGCGATCGTAAATAGGATTGGTAAACTTTCAAATGGTTCGCGGAATGTAGCAACACAATGTAAAGTGCTCGCAACGCAAAATAACCCCTCCGCAACACAAACGTAAATGCATCGGATTACAACGTAAAACTCCAACAGTACAGTCAAATTAATGCAAAACGCATAATTTATTCTCTAAACATGCATATTTAGATATGAAATGCGTATAGCATTTCTGTATGAAGCGCGCTAATAAGTCGTATAATCCTAAGATGACTTGCACGTATTCTACTGAAAAATCCTCGAAGTATTCCCTATTCATTGATAACTTCATTCTTTATATTCCAAATGCCCATACAGCAGCGTATCTGCTATAATGTACAGGACATTCCTAAAAAGGAGCGATTTTAATGGCAAAAGTACATGTTTTCGATCACCCGCTGATCCAGCATAAATTGACGCATATCCGTGATGTGAATACAGGGACGAAGGAGTTCCGCGAACTTGTAGATGAAGTGGCAACATTGATGGCATATGAAATTACTCGTGATCTTCCATTGACGGAAGTTGAAGTTGAGACGCCTGTACGTGTTGCAAAATCCAATGTTTTGGCTGGTAAGAAATTAGGAATCGTGCCAATCCTTCGTGCTGGCATCGGCATGGTGGATGGTATTTTGAAATTGATTCCAGCAGCGAAAGTAGGTCATATTGGTTTATTCCGTGATCCTGAAACACTTCAGCCGCATGAGTATTTCGTAAAGTTGCCGTCTGATGTGTCGGAGAGGGAATTCATACTTGTTGACCCGATGCTTGCTACAGGTGGAACAGCTGTGGAAGCTGTTAATTCTTTGAAAAAGCGTGGCGCGAAAAATATCCGTTTTATGTGCCTCATCGCTGCACCGGAAGGCGTCGAAGTTTTTACGGAAGCGCATCCTGATGTAGATGTATACATTGCTGCTTTGGACGAGAAGTTGAATGAAAAAGGCTATATCGTTCCTGGATTAGGAGATGCAGGAGACCGTCTATTTGGAACAAAATAAGAAGGAGGGGATGGGAATGCAACAAAAATGGAAAGTGATGACCATCTTTGGAACAAGACCTGAAGCGATTAAAATGGCCCCGCTTGTTTTGGAATTGGAAAAGCATGAAGAGATCGAGTCAATCGTCACAGTTACGGCACAGCATCGCCAAATGCTTGACCAAGTGTTAGAGACTTTCGGGATTCAGCCTGACTACGATCTCAATATTATGAAAGACCGTCAAACACTTGTCGACGTGGCAACGAAAGGACTTGAAGGACTCGACCGAATCATGAAAGAAGCGAAGCCGGATATCGTCCTTGTCCATGGAGATACATCGACTACGTTTATCGGAAGTCTTGCCGCTTTTTATAATAAGATTGCAGTAGGGCATGTGGAAGCGGGCCTTCGGACATGGGACAAGTATTCTCCATATCCTGAGGAGATGAACCGCCAACTGACCGGCGTATTAGCCGACCTTCATTTTTCGCCTACTGAGAAATCAGCTCAGAATCTATTAAATGAAGGAAAGCCTGAAGATCGCATATACATAACGGGCAATACTGCTATTGATGCGCTTCAGACAACTGTGAGAGAGCAATACAATCACCCGATTTTCGATAAAATCGGGGATGACAGGCTAATTCTTTTGACGGCACATCGCCGTGAAAACTTGGGCGAACCGATGCGTAATATGTTTCGGGCGATCGTTAGGCTTTTGGAAAAGCATCCTGACACACAAGTCATTTATCCAGTGCATATGAATCCAGCTGTTCGGGAAGTTGCGGATGAAATCTTAGGGAAAAATGAACGTGTCCATTTAATTGAGCCGCTTGAAGTGCTTGATTTCCATAACTTCGCATCTCGTTCGCACATCATTTTGACGGATTCAGGGGGCATTCAAGAGGAAGCTCCATCTTTAGGTAAGCCGGTCATTGTTCTTCGCGATACGACTGAACGTCCGGAAGGAATTGCAGCTGGAACGCTGAAGCTTGCCGGAACAGACGAAGAAACGATTTTTACGATGGCAGACGAGCTGTTGTCCGATGAGACGGTTTATAATGAAATGGCTCATGCATCAAACCCATATGGTGATGGTCATGCTTCAGAACGGATCGTAAAAGCTTTAAAAGAGTATTTATCCAGCAATAACTGATAGACGAACCAATCGACAACGGGTAAATAAACCAGTCGTTACTTTCATTTAACGATAGGAATCAAACAACAAAGTCGGTGTGGAAAATACTCCACACCGACTTCAATTATAGTAGGGATTTCCCTTATAGGCAGAACAAGTAATTCAATTATGTCGATTATTTGACAATGAGAACAGTTTGTGAAGAATTTCACGGGAATCAATTGACATCAAAATGCCCCTATTGTATGCTTACAAAGGATAAGAATGATAGGGGATATGTACATCTAAAACTGTTAAAAAACAGTAAAATATGTATGATTCTATCAAGTCTTTCACTGGAAGTCGTTCCGAATGAAACACATGCCTTGTTCATGTGTGCATATACATTCATTTGCAGACGACATTCAATCACAATTATAGGTTCCGACCTTCATTTGGAGTCTTAATCTTAGTACAAGCCTTACACGGCTCTGTACACACTTTACCCTTTCAATCCGCTTGCTAAACCGGCAAAATACATTTCAGGAGAATCATCCATCATGCATACTTTGCGACAAATTTTTAATAGGCAGAAGAAAGCGCTCTTTTTTTTGTCTGCATTGTTTGTTTTAGGGTGGGCATTTACTGATTGGAAAACGATTTTTGCAGGGTTGATCTTAGGTTCTTTGTTCGGATTGTATAATTTTTGGATACTTGTCCGTAGAATGGAAAGATTTGATCAAAGCATAACGGAAGGGAAAGAGCGTAAGTCAATCGGAGGAACCGCATTGCGATTCGCTTCGGGCGTCGCTGCGGCGGCAATTGCTTTATCGATGCCGGAGAAATTCAACCTGATTGGAACTGTAATCGGGCTAATGATTCCGTATGTCTTGTTGCTTGTCGACAGGATTATCGTGCACGTAAAGCACTACTAAACTAAATTGATTGCAAAAGGGAGGTGAACGAAACGTGAACCATGAAAATCCGGATTTCTCAATCGGAATCTTAACCTTTAACCCAGCAAACATACTCATGCTGTTTGTTACATGTCTTATCGTATTTTTGATTGCATTCTTTTCTACGCGTAATCTGAAGCTAAAACCGACGGGCATGCAAAATTTCATGGAGTGGGTTATGGATTTCGTCAAAGGGATCATCAAGAACAACATGGACTGGAAAACAGGTGGTCGCTTCCATGTCTTAGGTATCACGCTGATCATGTTCGTCTTCGTTGCCAATATGTTAGGACTGCCGCTTGCGGTTGTATGGAAAGGCGAATTGTGGTGGAAATCGCCGACAGCCGATCCAGTCATCACGCTGACGCTCGCTTCGATGGTAGTCGTTTTAACGCACTATTATGGCGTGAAGCAGCTAGGCACGAAAGGGTACTTCAAAACGTACCTGCAGCCGATGCCTTTCTTGGCACCGCTGAAAATCATTGAAGAATTCGCAAACACGTTGACATTAGGTCTGCGTCTTTATGGTAACATTTTCGCTGGTGAAATCCTGATTGGCCTATTGGCGGGATTAGGTGCTTCCAGTGCATTCGGTTTAGTAGGTGCATTAGTTCCTGCACTTGCATGGCAAGGGTTCTCCATTTTCATCGGAGCGATCCAAGCATTTATTTTCGTTATGTTAACGATGGTCTACATGGCACATAAAGTCGAAACAGACCATTAAACATATATTGCCCTTCATACGGGTTGCATAAAACAAAACATGAATTTTTAGGAGGATATTACACTATGGTAGGTTCAGTAGGTCTATTAGCAGCAGCACTTGCAGTTGGCTTAGGTGCACTTGGTGCAGGTATTGGTAACGGTTTGATCGTTTCGAAAACAGTTGAAGGTATCGCTCGTCAACCAGAAGCACGCGGTATGCTTCAAACGACAATGTTCATTGGGGTAGCGTTAGTTGAGGCCCTTCCGATCATCGCGACAGTTATCGCGTTTATCGTAATGAACCAATAATAGTTTTAAAACTTATGGCGAAGAACGCGATGGACTGCCCTTCGCCATTCATTTATGTCACAAATGACGTTTGAAAAGCAGTTTTAAAGTTGAAAATTAAGAATGACGTTCTTTCTATACAATTACGAAAATGACACAAGCTCTTGAAGGGAGTGAAACAATCGTGTTAGGAAATACCTTCGTCCTTTTGTCAGCAGATGCTGACGCCGGATTTTTGGCGGCATTGAATAAAAACCTTAACTTAGGTGACATCATCGTCACTGTCCTATTCTTCACGATTCTCATGGTTCTTCTGAAAAAGTTCGCATGGGGCCCGCTTATGGGAGTGATGCAACAACGTGCCGAGCTGATTTCGAGCGAAATTGAAGCGGCAGAACAGAGCCGTTTAGAATCCCAAAAGTTATTGGAAGAACAACGCGCATTATTGAAAGAAGCACGTGACAATGCACAAGCGATTGTGGAAAATGCTCGTAAGCAAGGTGAAACACAGCGTGAAGAGCTAATTTCTGCAGCACGCTCAGAAGTATCTCGTATGAAAGAAGCAGCTACGCTTGAAATTGCGACTGAAAAAGAAAAAGCAGTTGCAGCAGTACGTGAAGAATTCGTATCTCTTTCCATCCTTGCAGCGTCTAAAGTACTTGGGAAGGAAGTTTCCGAGGAAGATAACCGCGCATTGATTGAAGAAACGATTGTGAAGGCAGGCGAAGGCCGATGACACAATCGGTAGTCGCAAAACGTTATGCTTCCGCATTGTTTAACCTTTCACAACAAAAAGGGCAAACCGCTTTGGTTCAAGAAGAAATAGAAGAATTAAAGAAAGCGTTCAAAGAGAATAAAGAATTGGAACAACTTTTAAGTTCTCCAAGGTTCTCGATCGGTAAGAAAAAAGAGATGGTTGCTGCAATCTTTAGTGGAGCAAACCCAATCATTTTAAATACCCTATTCGTTCTGCTTGATGCTAAGCGCATGAGCGAAGTGTTAGATGTTTTTGCTGAATTCCATGAGCTTGCAAATGAAGCTGCAGGAATCGCGGACGCGAAGGTCTACTCAACTCGTCCGTTGACAGATGTAGAGTCGAACTCGATTTCTACAACATTTGCACATAAAGTCGGTAAACAATCATTACGTATTGAAAATATCATCGATCCAAGCTTGATCGGAGGCGTACGCCTTCAAATCGGCAATCAAATTTACGACAGCAGCTTGAGTGCGAAGCTATCTAAGCTGCAACGTAATTTAATTGGATCATAATCTGAAATTGAGGGGTGACATACATGAGCATCAAAGCTGAAGAAATCAGCGTGCTGATTAAGCAGCAGATTGAAAACTATCAGTCTGAGATGGAAGTTAGCGAAGTCGGTACGGTTATCAGAATCGGTGACGGTATCGCTCTTGCTCATGGCCTCGACAACGTCATGGCTGGAGAACTTCTTGAGTTCTCAAACGGTGTCATGGGTATGGCGCAAAACTTGGAAGCGAACAACGTAGGTATCGTTATCCTCGGACCATACACTGACATTAAAGAAGGCGATGAAGTACGTCGAACTGGCCGTATTATGGAGGTTCCTGTCGGTGAACAATTGATTGGACGTGTAGTGAATTCACTCGGAATGCCGGTTGATGGATTAGGTCCAATCGAAACGACAAAAACTCGTCCAATTGAAAGTCCTGCGCAAGGTGTTATGGCGCGTAAATCTGTTCATGAGCCATTGCAAACAGGCATTAAGGCGATCGATGCACTTGTACCGATCGGCCGTGGACAGCGTGAATTGATCATCGGTGACCGTCAAACAGGTAAAACAACTGTTGCGATCGATACGATCTTAAACCAAGCTGACCAAGATATGATTTGTATTTATGTAGCAATCGGACAAAAAGAATCTACTGTGCGTGGGGTAGTTGAAACACTTCGTAAACACGGAGCGCTTGATTACACAATCGTTGTAACAGCATCGGCTTCATCTCCAGCACCGCTTCTATATCTTGCACCATATACAGGTGTAACGATGGCAGAAGAATTCATGTTCCAAGGCAAGCACGTACTTGTTGTCTACGATGACCTTTCGAAACAAGCTGCTGCTTACCGTGAGCTTTCCTTACTACTTCGCCGTCCTCCAGGTCGTGAAGCGTACCCTGGTGACGTATTCTACTTGCACTCCCGTCTATTAGAGCGTGCAGCGAAGTTGAACGATACATTAGGAGCAGGTTCAATCACTGCCCTACCATTCGTTGAAACACAAGCTGGGGATATCTCTGCTTACATTCCAACGAACGTAATTTCCATCACTGATGGACAGATCTTCTTGCAATCGGATCTATTCTTCTCGGGCGTTCGTCCGGCGATCAACGCTGGTCTTTCCGTATCCCGTGTTGGTGGTTCCGCGCAAATCAAAGCGATGAAAAAAGTTGCTGGTACACTTCGTCTTGACCTTGCTGCATTCCGTGAACTTGAGGCGTTCTCACAATTCGGTTCTGACCTTGATGCTGCAACGAAAGCGAAACTTGACCGCGGTGCACGTACAGTTGAAGTGTTGAAACAAGACTTGAACAAACCGCTTAAAGTTGAGTATCAAGTCGTAATTCTATACGCATTGACTCGCGGCCTACTTGATGATGTAGCTGTACATGACATCTTGCGTTTCGAAAGTGAAATTACAAGCTGGCTAGAGTCGAACCACACTGAAGTGTACGATCATATCCGTACGACGAAAGACCTTCCGTCTGACGATGTCATGAAAGACGCGATCAACGCGTTCAAGAAAAACTTCGTACCGTCTGAAGCTTAATTCGAACAGAATTTTAGGATTTTGATCTACTATACAATAAGGTGGTGAATTGCCAGTGGTATCTTTACGCGATATTGAAAACCGTATTAAATCAACTAAGAAGACGAGTCAGATTACGAAAGCGATGCAAATGGTTTCTGCTTCCAAATTGAACCGTGCCGAATTAAATGCGAAAGCGTTCGTTCCATACATGGAGAAAATACAGGAAGTTGTCGGTGCAATCGCGAGCGCGACAAGCGACTCCGGACATCCGATGCTCGTTTCCCGTCCAGTGAAAAAGACAGGTTATATTATCGTTACATCCGACCGTGGCCTCGTCGGCGGTTACAACAGTAACATCTTCCGTGCTGCACGCCGTGCCATCGAAGAACGCCACACCTCAAAAGAGGAAGTGAGGATCATTGCGATCGGACGCAAAGGATATGAATTTTTCAGCCGTCTTGGCTATGAAGTTGTCGATAGCTTGTTGGGCGTATCTGACCATCCTTCATTTGATGAAATAAAAGCAATCGCGAACCGAGCTGTTGGCATGTTCACAGAAGGCGAATACGATGAAGTGTATCTTTACTACAATCACTTCATCTCCGCCATCTCCAATGAAGTGACGGAAAAGAAATTGCTTCCGCTCACAGACCTTTCATCAGCGTCAACGATGGCTTCGTACGAATTTGAGCCTTCAGCGGAAGCGATTCTTGAAACGCTTCTTCCGCAATACGCGGAAAGCCTCATCTACGGAGCAGTGCTTGATGGAAAAGCGAGCGAACATGCTTCCAGTATGACAGCGATGAAGACTGCAACGGATAATGCATCCGAATTGATTGATTCGTTAACTCTTTCATTCAACCGTGCACGCCAAGCGGCAATTACGCAAGAGATCACAGAGATCGTCGGCGGAGTCGCGGCATTAGAATAAGCACGTACTGAACGGTAAAAGTAAGACAGGAGGGAAAAGCATGAGTAAAGGACATATCCTTCAAGTTATGGGTCCGGTTGTTGACGTTAAATTTGAAAACGGCCAGCTTCCAGAGATCTACAACGCATTGAAGGTACAAATTGACCGTCCGAACGAACAACCTGTAACGTTGACGCTTGAAGTTGCGCTCCACCTTGGAGACGACTCAGTACGTACAATTGCGATGTCATCTACTGATGGCCTTAAACGCGGTACTGAAGTTGAAGACACAGGCACAGCGATTTCAGTTCCAGTTGGTGAAGTAACTCTTGGACGCGTATTTAACGTCTTAGGAGATGTAATTGACCTTGGTGAGGAGATCCCGTCTTCTGAACGACGCGACCCAATTCACCGTGAAGCTCCAAAATTCGAAAGTCTTTCAACAGAAGTTGAAATTCTTGAAACAGGTATTAAAGTTGTTGACTTGCTTGCACCATATATTAAAGGTGGTAAAATCGGCCTCTTCGGTGGTGCGGGTGTAGGGAAAACAGTTCTAATTCAAGAATTGATCAACAACATCGCTCAAGAACACGGTGGTATTTCCGTATTCGCAGGCGTTGGAGAACGTACACGTGAAGGGAACGACTTGTTCCACGAAATGACGGACTCCGGCGTTATCAATAAAACAGCAATGGTATTCGGTCAAATGAACGAGCCTCCTGGTGCACGTATGCGTGTTGCACTTACAGGACTTACAATGGCGGAATACTTCCGTGACGAACAAGGCGCGGACGTACTTCTGTTCATCGACAATATCTTCCGCTTTACACAAGCAGGTTCTGAGGTATCGGCACTACTTGGCCGTATGCCGTCTGCGGTTGGTTACCAACCGACACTTGCTACTGAGATGGGGCAGCTTCAAGAGCGTATCACATCTACAAACGTTGGTTCTGTAACATCAATCCAAGCGATTTACGTACCTGCCGATGACTACACTGACCCGGCACCAGCTACGACATTCGCTCACTTGGATGCAACAACGAACCTTGAGCGTAAACTATCTGAAATGGGTATCTACCCTGCGGTTGACCCACTTGCATCTACTTCACGCGCACTTAGCCCTGAAATCGTCGGCGAAGAGCACTATGACGTAGCACGTCAAGTACAAACAACTTTGCAGCGTTACCGTGAACTTCAAGATATTATCGCAATCCTTGGTATGGACGAATTAAGTGAAGATGACAAGTTAGTCGTAGGACGCGCTCGTCGTATTCAATTCTTCTTATCACAAAACTTCCACGTTGCCGAGCAATTTACAGGTCAACCAGGTTCATACGTACCGGTTGCTGAAACGGTTAAAGGCTTCAAGGAAATTTTGGAAGGCCGTTACGATCACCTTCCAGAAGATGCATTCCGCCTAGTCGGACGCATCGAAGAAGTGGTTGAAAAAGCGAAAAGCATGGGTGTAGAGGTCTAACAGTATTGTGGATCGAATTGGTTAGCCTTTGCCAAAGGACGCGGCATAATTTGGCTAACTTCCCTACTTCTGTTGTATGGTAAGAGGGGACAAAGGGACCCTACTTATCAGTGCCGAGGCATAATTGATTAAAGGGACCAGGAGGAAAAATCATGCAGACCATTAAAGTCAATATCGTCACTCCCGACGGCCCTGTTAGTGAAACTGAAGCGGATATGGTCATTGCGGCCACAGAAACCGGCGAAATCGGGATCCTTCCCGGTCATATCGCAATGGTTGCACCCCTTCAGATCGGTGCACTCCGCCTAAAAAAAGGAAGTTCGACTGAAAATGTCGCCGTCCATGGCGGGTTCATCGAAGTTCGTCCGGATGTTGTCACCGTTTTGGCACAACATGCAGAAATGGCTTCCAATATCGATATCGAACGCGCTAAGCGTGCGGCTAAACGTGCGGAAGAAGCACTACGGGCAAAAACGGATAAACTTGAGGCGCAATTGGTGGAACTTGATTTAAAACGTGCCATGAACCGCATCAAAGTTTATGAGATGAAATAAACTGTGACTAACCGGCGGGCAGAGGGAACTATTTCTTCTGTCCGCCTTTTTATCCGTACATACATTCGATATGTAGGAGGTAATCAATTTGAGTGATATGTTCTTATATAATCCATTGTTAGCAATCTTTTCCCATATTTTTTTCATTGGGATATCCTTCTATGCATTACAAGCGATTATGCCAGAAAAAATCATAAAAAAACACCGTGTTTTCCAGGCGCAATTACTTTTCATTTTATTGAGTTTTGCGATCGGTTCTTCTGTATCAAATTTCTTTTTAAACATATCCTATTGGGCAGGAAGGCTTCCAATTTTTTTTAGCTGACTGGTTTGCTGTAGAAAAAAACGGGTAAAAATTAGTAGTTGCGACGGAATCATTCATTCCATGTTATCGCCGCGTGTATGAATACGCGCATGCACGGGGCGATGGCATGAAAAATGATTATGTGACCAATCTTCAAGGAATTTACATAGTACAGAGGTCTTTCATGTCTCAACATAGCGAGAGCACAAATTGGGAAAGGGCTACATATTATAGACTATCTTGTAGATAGAGGGAAAATGGCTCTGTAGTAACTTGTCTAATCATGTAGAGCATTGTAGAATAGTATGTGTTTTTACGCTTTCATTATGAGTAAATTTTTCTGTACAATGGAACTAAGAAAAGTGCAGAAATAATCGTTGAAAACGGAGAATAAAAAATTGAGGGAATCGCTGGCATAGGGGTACTGTCAGTGTCCCACGAAGTTTCGTTCTATCGTATAATAATGGCAAATGGATAAAATGACAATTGAGTATAACTTAGAGTCGGAGGGGCTTTTTGTGGACAAAATCATTATAAACGGTGGACGCGCGCTTCATGGAAGTGTGCGTGTGGAAGGGGCTAAAAATGCCGTCCTGCCCATTTTAGCTGCCGCGCTTCTTGCAACTGAAGGGCCGAACATCATTCGTGATGTACCGAACCTTTCGGACGTCAAGACGATCAACGAAGTGGTAAAAAGCTTAAACGCCAAAGTCGAATATGATGCAAACAAAGGTCAAGTGATTATCGATTCTACTGAGCAGCTAAAAAGCGAAGCTCAGTTTGAATATGTTCGAAAAATGAGGGCATCCATTTTAGTAATGGGGCCGCTTTTGGCTCGGAATGGTTTTGCCCGGGTCGCATTACCAGGCGGTTGTGCAATCGGATCTCGACCAATCGACCAGCATTTAAAAGGCTTCGAAGCAATGGGTGCCGAAATTACATTTGGACACGGACATGTCGAAGCGAAAGCGCCAAACGGGTTAAAGGGAACGAAGATTTATCTGGACTTCCCGAGTGTCGGTGCAACCGAAAACATTATGACAGCTGCCGCATTGGCTGATGGAACGACAATCATCGAAAATGCAGCGAAAGAACCGGAAATTGTAGATCTTGCTAACTTTATTAACGAAATGGGCGGGAAGGTGGTCGGTGCAGGTACCGATGCAATCCGTGTTGAAGGTGTCAAACAACTGCACGGTACGATTCACCACATCATCCCGGATCGAATTGAAACCGGTACATTCATGGTAGCAGCTGCGATTACAGGCGGAGATGTTGTAATTGAAAACGCGGTACCTGAACATAATGCAGCACTCATTTCAAAATTAGGCGAAATGGGCGTCAACATTATTGAATTGGATGAAGGCATCCGAATCCAGGCGAACTATCCATTAAAAGCGGTTGACCTAAAAACGATGCCGCATCCGGGTTTCCCGACAGACATGCAATCTCAAATGATGGCGCTTATGCTGACCGCAACCGGAACAGGCGTACTAACCGAAACAGTATTCGAAAACCGTTTCATGCACGTCGAAGAATTCCGCCGCATGAATGCCAACGTTAAGATAGAAGGACGCTCCGTCATCATTTCGGGTCCGTCCAAACTGCAAGGCGCAGAAGTCGCAGCAACCGACCTCCGCGCAGCAGCAGCGCTGATCTTAGCAGGTCTTTCTGCAGAAGGCGTCACACGTGTAACCGAACTCGACCACTTAGATAGAGGTTACGTCGACTTCCATAAAAAACTAAAAGCATTAGGAGCCGACATTGAACGCGTTTCAACAGAAGAAACAAAAAAACAAACAGAGAAGCAACACGCATAACGTATTCATCACATACCTTATCCGAAGCTTCAAGACTGTCCACGCCCGGACAGTCTTTTTTGTTGTGAATCAAATACCGTTGCTCCCCAGACGTATGACTCACGTGCCATGGGCTAAGAATAGTGCGAAACGCTGTGTAGAAACGCCCAATACTTTTGAACTGCGTTTAATTGCTATGGATTACGCATAACTAAAGCAGTTTACATAATGATTGCTAGATGCATGTGGATCGTAGCAAACGTATAAAACCGTGAAATAAACGCATATTTGTTTTTGAATACGTATTAAGTAGATCAACGTTACATAATCCGCAAAACGAAAACATGAAAAATATTCATTTGGCAAAAGCATGTACCATGCCAAATCAATCTCTTTCCAATTAGCAGATCCTCACGGTTATAGCATCCACAGCCAATGTAACTCGCCCACATCACAAATATCTTGTCCATAGCATGCGTAATCTGTTCACAGGCGCATAAACAGCTTTAGAATACGCAAAACGCTGTAGAATGGCGCATAAACAGCTTACGCAACGCATAACGCTCATCATACGCTCATAACTCGCTCCCGCGCCCTCATAACTGTCACTAATCGCCGCACAAAGCTCTCTCATACGAACGCATAACCAGCCCCGGTCACCGGACCACTTCCGCAAATCAAGCCAAAACCATACACCTACAAAATCTACCTGCAATCGCAAACTCACAACAGACGATAATTTTCCATGAATGAATCAATCATTTCATTCATATATTCAAATATGGACAAACTACTAGCCGTTTTATTCATCATTCTACTTTTTTTCATCCCAATTACATTGAAAAAGACTTTTGTAGACGAGAAAGCAGTAAAAGAGGCAGAGGAACCATGTACCGTCTTCATTACCGTTGAGGGAGAAGAGCAGCCGATCCCGCTTGAAGAATACGTCTTAGGCGTTGTAGCCGGAGAGATGCCGGTTTCTTTCCATGAGGAAGCGTTGAAAGCACAGGCAATTGCTGCTCGCACGTATGCACTTCAGACAACGGATCATGGCAAAAAACCGATCGCTGCCACTGTGGCCGCTCAAGTGTATAAAACGAAGGCGGAGCGCAAAAAAAGATGGGGAAAGGAGTATAAGCGCAACGAACGCAAATTGCGTAAAATCGTAGAAGCAACAAATGGACAAACAATCGTATATGGAGAAGAAATGATCACAGCAATGTTTTTTTCCACATCGAATGGCAAGACTGAGACTGCACAGAACTACAGTGGCAATTCGATCCCTTATTTACAAAGTGTTGAGAGCCCTGATGAGGAAATAGTGGAAGCGACTGTCGAACGGCAAATTGAACTCCCAATCCAAAAATGGAACGAAGCGCTCAATATAAATTGGAATGCAGAGCATTTCAAAAGTTTGAAGTTAGTTCGGAACCAGACAGGACGGGTACAAAAAGTCATTTCCACAAACTTTGAAATGTCGGGTCGGGAAATGCGGGAAGCATTAGGTCTTGCTTCAACGGATTTTGATATTGCATATGATGTAACAAACAAAATTGTCATCATCTCAACAAAAGGATATGGACATGGTGTAGGGATGAGCCAATACGGAGCAGAAGCGTTTGCTCAGAAAGGATGGAACGCGGAAAACATCTTAACCTACTATTATTCCGGCACAAAAATAAAAAAGTTTCAACTTAATGAATCTGAATGTTTAAAAACGTTCTCACTTGCAAACAATAGCAATTGAGGTGATGACAATGCGAGAAGAAAAACCGAAATCTCCTTCTCAGAAGAATAAGAGTCCAAAGAAGAATAGATGGCTCTGGCCTGCTATCTATTCGGGCATTGCTATTGTATTTGTCGGCATGATTTGGGGCTACAATGCCTTCGTACAAAAAGATAAGAACGAAACTGCCGACGTTACAGATGCAAATGAGCAGCCGATTGTAGAAACAAATGCATCATCCGAAGTACTCAAATACCCTTTCAGCGAAGATCTTTTTGAAAATGTGGCAATTTTACAAGAGTACTATGATGCAGAAGCAGATGAAGATATGCGTGAGAGCGCACTATTAGTCTTCAATCAAACCTATTTGACGAACAAAGGCTTATCGATTTCGGTGGATGGCCAACCATTTGAAGTCGTCGCAGCGTTGAGCGGAACAGTAGAAGAAGTTGTTATTGATGAATTCCGAGGTAGCGAAGTGACCATCTCACACGCTGATGGAATGACAACAATCTATGGCTCACTTACTGGTATTTTAGTAAAAGAAGGCGATCAAGTCCTTCAAGGGGACCCGATCGGCACTGCAACAAGCAACGAATGGAACGCTAAAGCTGGTACACACTTACATTTCCAAGTGCTGCAAGACGGTGTTCCAATCAACCCGCGCTCATTATTAGCTTTTTAAAATCAAGCCATTCCGGCAAACGGAGTGGCTTTTTTCTTTATCCGAACGGGACAGTTAAACCTGATCCTATTAAATGCAGTTCACAGTCTTACCCCGATAAGCATAATCATGCCCTCCATCGCATACGATAAATGAAGAAACGGAGCTGACAGGGAAAGGAAGAGGGCGTGCACGAGCAAATTCGGAGGCGATGCGTGCGCCTCGGCAAAATGTTGCTGGACACAGGACTTACCGTACGGGCGCTGGCGAAAGCTACGGGCTACTCAAAAAGCACGGTCCACAAAGATTTGACGGAACGTTTACCGAATGTCGATGTGGAATTATCTGAAGAAGTCGCCAAAATCTTAGCCTATCATAAGTCTGTCAGACATTTAAGAGGCGGTGAAGCAACACGTATGAAATGGATGAATGAAAATAAGAAAACGAGCAATACGTAACGGAAACAGACGGGGACGTGACCCAACCTATCGACAATAGGGAGCGGGTGGACCCTGTCTTTTCGCTAGTCTGCAAATGGGACCTCGAAAAACTCCTCACAAAGTTTAATGAAAATACCCATGTCTTTTATAATGGAAATATAAAGTCTTAGGAAATACAATAGATAAAAACTACAAATGTATAAAATTACATGTAAAAATATTCCATAATGTAATCTATCCAACCCATCTTTTTTTGAATAAAAAAATGCTAAATTCCGGAATTATCATATGTTCAACAATACGTGGTTATGCTACAATATAACCTAGTAGAATAGACTGACATAAGTATGTTTATTGAAGATGCTGGAAGGGGAAGCGGGATTGATGTTTGCAAAAGATATCGGGATCGACTTAGGTACGGCTAATGTATTGATCCATGTGAAAGGGAAAGGCATTGTGCTGGATGAACCAGCTGTTGTTGCAATAGACAAGCAGTCGAACAAAGTGTTGGCTGTTGGTGAAGAAGCAAGTAAAATGGTAGGAAGAACACCGGGAAATATCATCGCCATCAGACCGATGAAGGATGGTGTTATCGCGGATTTTGATGTGACCGAAGCGATGCTGCGTCATTTTATCAATAAGCTGAACGTCAAAGGTTTTTTATCGAAACCACGCATTTTAGTTTGCTGTCCGACCAATATTACGAGTGTAGAGCAAAAAGCGATTCAAGATGCTGCCGAAAAATCCGGAGGTAAAAAAGTATACTTGGAAGAAGAGCCGAAAGTGGCCGCGATCGGTGCAGGAATGGATATTTTCCAGCCAAGCGGCAATATGGTGATCGACATAGGTGGCGGAACGACTGACATTGCAGTTCTTTCCATGGGAGACATCGTTACTTCTGAATCCATAAAAGCAGCTGGCGATATGTTTGATAATGATATTATACAATACATTAAAAAGCAATATAAACTGCTGATAGGCGAAAGGACGGCCGAAGCGATCAAAGTGAGCATCGGAACTGTATTTGAGGGTGCCAAAAATGAACAGATGGACATTCGGGGGCGCGATATGGTGACCGGATTGCCGCGAACAATTACGATCCGTTCTGCTGAAGTGAATGAGGCTTTGAAAGAATCAGTCGGATTAATTTTGCACTCATCGAAAAACGTGCTTGAAAAAACACCGCCGGAATTATCTGCGGATATTATCGACCGAGGCATTTTCCTAACTGGAGGAGGCGCGCTCTTGCATGGAATTGACCAATTGCTTGCAGAAGAATTGAAAGTTCCGGTTTTCGTATCAGAAAACCCACTAAGTTGCGTTGCAGTCGGCACAGGAATTTTATTGGAAAATATCGATAAAGTATCTCGTTACTAATAATGGTATGGCTCATATATGAAGGAGGCGGACAGTTATGTTCCGTGGTTTTTATACAGTTGGCTCAGGCATGATTGCCCAACAGCGAAGAACTGAGCTGTTAGCTAACAATTTGGCAAATGCAAATACACCAGGTTTTAAAGCCGATCAATCTACAATTAGGTCATTTCCAGAAATGTACATGTCCAGTTTGAATGCTAACCGCATTCCGACTGAAAAAGGGTTGAATTTGAAAGGTTTGTCCCCTGTTGGAGAGCTATCGACAGGCGTTTATATGCAGGAGACGCTGCCGCTTTTCACTCAAGGCCAATTGCGTGAAACGGGCTTGACGACGGATATTGCGCTCGTGGATGGCGTACTGCCGATCAATGAAGAAACTGGACTGCCCGGAGCTGTCTTTTATAGGCTTGAAAACGGCAATGGCAATGAATATTACACGAAAAACGGCAATTTCATGCTCAATCCTGAAGGCTATTTAACAAATCCGACAGGGCAATATGTCTTAAGTGCAAATGGGCAAAGAATTCAGCTTCAAAATGACGATTTCCAAGTGACTAGCGAAGGAGTCATTATGGATGGCGGTACAGCTGTTGCAACATTAGGTGTTGCATTTGCGGCGCAGCCTGAAACTTTATCAAAAACGGGCAATGGGCTCTTTGCGAGTGAAGATGGCAATCTGCCGAACGCAGCTGTCACGAACGGTGTAAGCTTTTCATTCCAGCAAGGCTATATAGAGGGCTCAAATGTCGATTCAGCTCGCGCAATGACGGACATGCTCTCTGCATACCGCGCATTTGAAGCGAACCAGAAAATTTTGCAAGCCTATGACCGCAGTATGGAAAAAGCGGTGAATGAAATCGGACGGGTCAACGGATAACGTGAAATCGGAAAGGAACCGTGGTCGATCATGATACGAACGATGACAACTGCTGTAAACACAATGAACCAATTACAGCATCAAATTGATATAATAGGGAATAACTTATCGAATTCATCTACCAATGGCTATAAAGCGACGGGTGCAAGCTTTCACGAAATGCTTTATCAGCAATTCGACAATGACAAGGCGGATACGGCGAATCGCCAGTCTCCAGCAGGCATCCGCTATGGCGTTGGGGCGATGTTAGGTGCTACTCAGATGAATTGGAAAGTTGGTTCTTTGCAAATGACGGGCCGTGAATTGGATTTTGCGTTAACAGAGCCGAAGCAATATTTTACACTGATCATGCCTGGGGCTGATGGTGACCAGACGGTGTATACACGCCAAGGGAACTTTTATGTATCTCCAGTAGAAGGCGGACAGCTCATGCTTGTAAACGGCGATGGATACCCAGTAGCGGATAGCCAAGGATTGCCGATCACGTTTGCAGACAACGTGAAAAACTATAGCATGCTGCCGAACGGAACGCTTGAAGTTACTCATGATGACGGTGCGGTAGATCGCATTCAAATGGGCGTCGCAACATTTGAGCGTCCGAATTTAATGTCTCGCCTATCAGCTACACTATTCGGTTTACCGGAAAATATGGCGGAGCTTGGCTTGACGGCGAATGACATATTGACTGAGATGGTAGGCGCAAACCGAAGTCAGATCGGAATGGAAAACCAAAAATTGGAGTCTTCCAACGTCAACTATGAAAAAGAAATGACCGATCTCATTAACGTGCAACGTTCTTACCAATTTAACGCCCGGTCAGTGACACTTGCGGATCAAATGTTAGGATTAATTAACAACATCCGATAAATCCGCAGTAGGGAGATTTTAATATGATAGATGAAAAGCGAAACAACCCGCAAAGGGAACAGAATAAGCAGACAGATGCATCGACGGGAGTGATCGCTTCTCGCGCAGAACGCAATCAAAAACGTAAAACAGCGGTTGAAGAAGCGTCTGACACTAAAAAGCGAATATGGGTGCAAATCCGTTTAATTCCAATTTGGCTTCGTGTCCTGCTCGTCCTTTTGCTATTGTCTACAGCAGCTGTCGTCGGCGCTATGATTGGCTACGGCTATATAGGAGACGGCCAGCCGTCTGACGTTTTGAAAAAAGAGACTTGGGTGCACATACTTGACATCATCAATGGGAAAGAGTCGTAACTGGCTCTTTCGTTTTCATTTTTCACTAAAAATAACAAGAGAGGGGAATGGACATGCTAACAGCAGAAGAAATCAAAAAAATCATACCGCATCGCTATCCTTTTTTATTGGTCGATCGCATAACGGAAATTGAAGAGGGAACAAGAGCGGTAGGCTTGAAAAATGTAACAGTTAATGAAGAGTTTTTCAACGGCCATTTTCCGGGTTATCCCGTTATGCCGGGTGTTTTGATTGTTGAAGCACTTGCACAAGTCGGAGCAGTCGCTCTCCTCAAAAAAGAGGAAAATAAAGGGATGATCGGTTTGCTTGCAGGTGTCGATAATTGTCGATTCAAGCGTCAAGTAATCCCTGGCGATACTTTGAAATTAGAAGTGGAAATTACAAGAATGCGCGGCAAAATTGGCAAAGGGAAAGCAGTTGCGACAGTAGAAGGGGAAGTCGCTTGCGAAACAGAAATTACATTTGCACTATCTCCAGGTGGAGATAACGCAAATTAATTTGCGTATATGTCGAATTTTAGCTACAATGGAATGTGCAGTGGACACCTATAAAAGGTGGACGAAAAGCACTGCATCTTTCGTGAACTACACTACCTATATCGGCAATGTACGCTTATAGTGGGAGGTACCAAAAAGTCATGTTCAAAGATCTTTCTCCAAATATAAAAAGCAGTATTACACGTTCTATCACACAAACTTTCGAGCAATATATGAGCAGCATTGGATGGAGCGAAGAAAGATACAGCATTGAGGATTTCATTAACACCTGGCGCGAATATATTACGACGAAAGCACTATGGTATTCAAAAATTCCGGACTCCATGAAAAATGATCCGAAATTCCATGAAGACCTCGCCCAGCGAATTAATGAAATCATCCACCGCATCTTAAGCGAACCGCCGTCCGACGAGCAAATCGCTTCTATCCAAATGATGCAGGAACAACTAGATACTCACTACAGCTACGATTGTAAAGCAGAAGCGGTCTACGTTGAATCGCTTTTAAAAGAACGGGTCGAACAACAATAAAATATTCATGGATAGTTCCCTCTTTTTGTGCCAACCTACAAGTATCATACGGATTTGTATGATATACGGCTTGTGGAAAGGAGGGAATTTTTCATGTTCAAAAAAGCGATCCCGCTCGTCTTAGTATCCGGAATTGTTCTAACGGGTTGTGCCAACAACAATAACGATGATGGTCTTCCAAACAATAACGAAACCCCAATGGAAGACTTGAACGACCGTGCGCGTGACCTCACCCCAAGGGTCAACAACGGTGCCGGCTCTGACTTAGACGGCATCAACAATGGTCGTGACCAAAACATCAACAATACAAGTGATGGTATCATCAACAACGATAGAGACGGCCTCAATGGCGGCGGACTCAATGGGAACGACAATGACATCCGTAATGGAAACATGAACGGTGACAATACAACGGCTCCCAATCAAGAAATCATCACAGATGACAACACGACTACGCCAAATAACGACATGAACAACAACCGCAAAAGAAATAACAACAACAGCAACAACAACCGCTAACCGCAAGCCGTGAGAAAAACCGCCTTTTTTGGCGGTTTTTCTTGTATAAAACGCATAAATAGTTCTGAATGCGCATAACTCTTATTTGCCCCGTATAAACAGCACTAACTACGCATAAATTTTACAGAAAAAGCATAAAGTCACCTCTGCCCACATAATTAGCTACGTTCTGCGCATAAAGTGATCTATGCACTCAAATTGCTTATTCGCTTTGAGTGACCTGTCTACGTAGTAACACGAATAAAAATTTAGCGCATACAACTGATCTCCATGCAAAACGTTACCGCTCTACGCATTAAGCCCAATTACTACGCGAAACTGCCTCACCGCCATATAATTCCTAACCTCCATCAGCCAAACAAAAAAAGCCGCAATCTACGGCTTTCACAAACTTTCCTGTTCTGTTTCTCTTTCTCTTTCTTTTTTCAAACGAGGGCGTGATCGCATATCATGCTCGAAACGTTGCAGTAACTCATCCCCGCTTAATCCTTCGGTCAACAGTTCTTCTAATAAATGCTCTGCATATTGTGAACGTGCACGCTTCAATCGTCCTTTAAGTAGAACGGAAATGTGGTCTCCAATCCGTTCTACCGCATCTACGGCGACGAGGAATCCGGCAGGCTCATTTTCCGGATAGGAGATGACGACGCGTGCATCTAAAACTTCCTTTGATGCTTTCCATTCTTCAAAAATTTGCTGGTGCTTTTGTTCAATAAATAATTCAAGAATCCACATGCGGTGACTATTTTCTTGGTTAATAATAATGCCATCAACCAACGGAAAGTTATTGATTTTATCATCAACCAATATTCCGACGGATATCATTTTAAATGTTTTCAAAGGCGCCACCCCGCTCGATTTTTACCTAATTATAACATATAAGAGGAAAATAATTTGGATTATATACTAAAGTCGAATTATCTCAGAATGTGAACAATTTGCAAACCTTAATTTGTCAGTGGTTTACAAAAATATGCAGGTAAATTATGGAATGAAAAATTCGCTTTTGATTCACAAAACACCTGCAAAATCCATTTTTCCTCATTTGCATGAAAAAAAGCCCTTCCTGTATGATACGGATAATCTATAAAGAAAGGAGGGGAAACGTTGAATCAAGTTGCACTTGTCGGTCGCATTACAAAGGACCCCATTTTACGGAGGCTGTCCGAAGGAAGATTGCAGACAAGCTTTGTCTTAGCTGTCGATCGCAAATTCAAAAATCAGCAAGGGGAAGTGGATGCTGATTTCATCCTATGCACAACTTGGGGGAAAGTGGCTGAAAACACAGCGAAACATTGTGGCAAAGGCTCACTCATAGGAGTAGGGGGAAGAATTCAGTCAAGAACCTATGAAAGAGAAGACAAAAGCCGTGTTTTCGTAACGGAAGTAATCGGGGAAGAAATCCGCTTCTTATCTACAAAACGAAGAACAAATGATAATTTGTATGGGGAAGCGCCCATCGTGCAACAAAAGGAGGGCAGTGAAAAGGGCGGGCGAAATGTAGATCACCAAAACATCCAATCGAATTTTCACACGCCAAGCAATGAAGAAGAAGGTCTCCCTATATTTTGATTCAACATACATAGCGGAGACCGTCGAACTTCAAAGAAAGGTGGATAGAAATCGGAAAGACCGTAACGTGAAAACAAAACATATCTAAGAGAAGAGTAGGGTAAGAGATGAAACGTTCATACGGGGGTATTGTTCGTTTCATAGACAAAAATGCAAATGGGACAAAATGATCCAGCCAAAAAAATTGCGGCGGAGACCGCATTTCCGCCGCAATCGTAAAAAAGGAGTGAAAGGAATGTTGGAACGCAATAAAGAGATGATTAGGATGGAACTTCAAATCGGCCAGTTAATTCGTATCGTTGCAACGATGAACGAGCGAATAAAAGAATTGGAAGACCTTGAAAAAAGCAGGAAAGTTGTATCCCTACATAGATTAAGAAGCCCTGAAAAACAGTTCTCCTCAACGTTCAAATGATAGCAAATCATCCAATTCATCATCTGACAGCTCAGTTAGCCATTGGCTCGAATGAATCAACTCAGCGGAAAGCGCGGATTTTTCTTCAAGCATTTTATCGATCTTCTCCTCAATCGTGCCGACGGTTACAAACTTATGCACATGGACAAATTTTGTCTGGCCGATACGATATGCTCGGTCTGTTGCCTGATTTTCGACAGCGGGATTCCACCAACGATCCGCATGCAATACATGATTTGCACCGGTTAAGTTCAATCCCGTTCCTCCAGCTTTCAACGATAGGATGAACACCGGAAACTCGCCTGTTTGGAATGCTTCCACAAGATAATCTCTCTGTCCTTTCGGCATACTGCCAGACAGAAATGGTACATCGATTCCGTGCAATTCCGATAAGCATTGCCGGATCAATTGTCCCATACCGATATACTGAGTAAAAATCAAACATTTTTCGCCATTCGCAGCAATTTCGGCGGCCATCGACACGATTCTTTCCAATTTGATGGAACGGGTAAGCATTTCGCTTGCAGGTGCATTAGGTTCCTTCAAAAACAAAGCAGGATGATTGCACAATTGCTTCAGCCGGCTCAACATTTTTAAGATCAAGCCTTTACGCTCAAATGGAGTTAAATCATTCATTTTGAATTTCGTGTCTTCAATATAGCTTTCATAAAGTGCAGCCTGTTCAGTCGTTAACGGACAGTACTCATTTTGCTCTAACTTTTTCGGCAAATTCAATTGAAGTTCCGGATCATCTTTCGTTCGCCGCAAAAGAAACGGTTTGATTTTCGAACGAAGCTTCCGTTTATGCAGTTCGGAATCATCCCGCTCAATTGGAATAATGTAATCTTCCGTAAACGCGCGGAAACTGCCGAAATACCCTTTATGAATAAAATCAAAGATCGCCCACAACTCGGAAAGCCTATTTTCAATAGGAGTTCCAGTCAAAGCAATTTGATGTTCTCCGCGCAGCTTGCGAATTGCACGTGACTGCTTCGTCTGCATGTTCTTTATGTTTTGTGCTTCGTCGAGCGTGATGCTGTTAAAATACGTTTCCTTTAGCATATCGCCGTCTTGCGTCGCTGTTCCATAGGTCGTCAAAATGACAGCGGGACGCTGTTGTTCAATCATAGCTTTGAAGTCATCATCCTTTGCGCGGGAAGGTCCATAATGCGTATGAACTGATAATGACGGTGCAAAACGGTTAATTTCTTTTTGCCAGTTCCCTAAAACACTCGTAGGGCAAATGATCAAAGAAGGTCGGTCGATTTCCTCAGAAGAATGAATATGCAATAAATAGGAGATGAGTTGGATAGTTTTCCCCAATCCCATATCATCCGCCAAGCATGCGCCAAATCCATTTTCTCGCATGAAAACGAGCCAATCATACCCTTCAACTTGGTATGGCCGAAGTTCAGCATTTAATTGCTCAGGAATCCCTGCTGACGGAAGACCCTTTTTATTGGATATCAAATCGACATACTCGCGCAATGACTGCTGCATCGTAAATGAAAGCAATGGATCCGTATCCACATCAGACTCATCCTCGATCGGAACAATCTCTTCAGGGATTTCCTGGAACAGCAAATCCATTACCGTCCATTCGCCTGAATCGGCTTGTTCCATCAGTTCTCGAATTCGTTTCAGCCATTCGGGGTCAATATGAAACCAGTCATCACCCGATCGTATATATTCTCGATTTTCATCGACCATGCGCTGAAAAGTGTCTCGATCGATTTCCTGTCCTGACAACGAGAAACTCCAATCAAATGAAAGTACTTCATTCAAACCAGCTGCAGATCGATACGATTGTACACTTGCACTCGTTTTCACTCGCATTTTCGTTTCAGTGACCGACTTCAGCCATGCAGGTAAAATGACGGGGAAGCCGAACGACTGAAAAATAGGAAGGTCTTCTTGAATGAACATCCGAACTTCAGGATCTGACATCCTTACAGAGAGAAAACGGTTTTCATCCGTTACCGAAACAGATTGCAAAAAGGATGCCATTTCAGATTGTCTGCTTTGGATGTCTTCCGAGAATTCTTTCCATTTTGCAGGTAGCGCATCTGCGATAGGCGCATTTTGCTTTCGGACTGCAGGCGTCCAATGAGCGCCACGTCCACTGACGACAACCGTCTCTAAAAGCCAGTCGCTATCCTCCATTGGCTCGGTTAAGCGGAAGGCAACTTGGACGGGAAGCGTAGAAGACTCGCCTTCATTTGGCCAGCCGTATTTGCGTAAATGCGGCAACAACATAGGCAATTGATCCATTCGCATATTCGAAGCGATAAGTTTATCTCTTACAGCATCGTGTAAAATTGATGCCGATAAATCGGAAATTCCAATTTTATCAACGTCAAAAACAATCATTCCATCCTGCAGTTCAGCGTATTGCCAAAAATTAGGTTCTTTCCAAATGCGGCCGGCCTCCTGTAAAGCTGCTATATGCGCTTTGTCATCGGCCGATTGTCCGTCGTAGGAAACAAATGGATGCTGTTTTCCCGTTATGACTTGCAACAAATCATATGAGGATAAATAAACAAATTGCTCATCTTTTTCCGTTAGGAGCCCGTATAAAGATTGTTCATCATTGTAAAAAAGAAACGAAGACAATTTTTCGGGAGATACGGCTTTCATAGAAGGCTCAGTTGCGGATACTTTATATCGTCCGTCATCGATGCGCTCCATCGAGAGATAGAAAAGAAGGTGAATTGTATTTGTTTTATTCATAAATGCAAATTGCTCCTTTCCATTTCTTCCGATAGCGCGCGCAGACGGCGATGTTCATTTCGAATCGTATCGACATAGCGGTTCCAAAAATCTATTTTTCCGCTTCTTTTCGAACAGCTTTTCATCGTTTTGAAAATCTTAACGGCTCTTCGATAGCCATGGCGATTCTTTTCCGCAATATAGCCCATTGCAAAATTATGCAACAACGGCAGCACAGCAGCAGGGGCTTCTAAAGCTGCCATCTTGAGCGCATCCATTTCCATCGAATCATAGGAAACGTTGTAGCGATGCATTAGCGCTGCCCAATCTGCATAACGGCCATGTTCAACTAAGAAATCCGCATACGTATCGAGACCGTCTTTACCGAACATCATGAACAGAGATTCCCGCTGTTCTTCCGGAAAATCAGAATCCTCAAGCAAGCCATCAAAATGCCGGATGAAGTAGGAGCGATCATGCTTGGAAAGCTGCTCATAATATTCTTCAATGTGAGGGAGAATACGCGACAGCAAAATGGAAAGTGCTTTGTATTCCTCTAATTCTGCAGCTTTTTCAGAGAGCTTCATCCAATGCCCAATTCTTTTGTCGTCCATTTGTTCAACCATATCGGACAATGCTTCAACATCTCCGGACAATAAATGAAACAGAGCGGCAAAAAAATTGGCATCCGGTTCATTTTCCGACATCAATCCAGAAAGTTCTTTCTCACGTGTGGCCTTTTCTTTAAATAAGGATGTCCAAAAGATTTCGTAAAGATAGAATCGATCTTCAAAAAGTCCTTCATGCTGAAGGACGAAACGTCGCACACTTGTTTTTAATTGCGTATAAAACACATCTGTCTCAAACAACCTATGTTTTGAGCCTAATAGATTCGCCTGATCTTGAATTTTCGCCAGCTGCTCATTGACCCACATGCGAATTTGCCAATGACGATAGGAAAAGTTGCCTGCAGATGCTTCGATGTAATGGTGAGCATACTGCCACCCAGCATCCAATAGATGGAGACGGTAAAACAAATCGAACAAAGGCTTCCATTCCCATTCAAACGGCGAGAGGGATGCTGCTTTCTCATCCAATAATGAAGCTTCATGGACAAAAATATGAGGATTTTCATTGACATCGATATTCGATAAAGGAGCGGTTAGCTTGGCGAGTGAACGGTTCCAAGCTTCCGGTGTCCGCTCTGGCATAGTAAGACTCATTTGCCCTGAATCGATTTGCTGCCATTGATGGTTCCAATCGATTAATGAGTGGAATTGAGAATATAAATGTAGAACGACCGCCATTTTATGAATGCACCAGTTCGGCTCATTGCATGTACACGCAGTTTTCATCGTATGAAACGACAGTTCAACTGTTTCTGGCTGCATGCCGGAAATTTGGGCCTCCAATCGATTTTCGGATGAAGAAAGAGCATATTCCGTAACGGCTCCTAACCTGACAATCGAAAGGGCTTTTCTAATTTCCATCGCTTCCTTAGGAACATCCGACCGAAATGAGTTCTGTATATCATCTATAAAGTCACTGATCTGTTCTTCATACAAATAAGAAATGCGTTCTACTCTCATGTCGCGAATCACTCCCTAACAGTACATATAGCCCGGTGCTGTTCGGACTTTTATCTTAAATAGTACATCTGTACAAAACCTTTAGCAGCTGAAGAAGCCCACAATGCATGAAAGCGGGCAAACAGATATTCAAGATCTACATTCCTTCTATTATATACGTTTCAGGCGGTGACCGTAAATGAATTCAATCCACACCATTGCCTTCCGTCTGTTATTGAAACAAATCAAATAGCGATTTAAAAGCATTCAGTAATTTTGTTCGATCTTTTTCATTCATATTTGCTGTAATTGCAACCAGTTCCTTAGCTCAGCGTTTTCTTCGAACAGCTTACGGTGGCGGTCAATCAAGTTTTCCATATTCCTTTCCAGCAGCGCACTCGTCCGGTCTTATTGAGAACCGTTCACAGACCTCACAGAATTTAGTGGTTTTCCTAATACCATATAGCAAGGAAGTAATCATTCGGAAGATCGCTTCATAACAGGCAATAAATCATTTGGAAACCTTCTTTCATTCCGTTCGTAAACTGAAAGGACAGCAGGTTTTATATTCAATTCATGAGCCGCCGCTCTTTGTTTTACATGTAAATACTCTTCGTGATATTCCTTAAATTGTTCAAAATGCATATGGACATCCCCTTTTTACCCCCAAGTGTATAAAAGAAAGAGTCCGTTTGGACAAAGTCAACAAAACGTTGATTCATACTAACGTAATGTTGGTTTTTGGAAAGAAAGTTTATAATCTGTTAAAATAGTTACTGAATTCTTAATTTAAAAATGATTCAAAGGTTATGGGAGGTGAAAGAACGTGGACCAAATTATTTTACATATACCGAACGTTACAATCCTCTTTCGTTTGAGCAAGCATTTGGCATTTGTAAAATGGTCAAACACGTACCAACAAGAAAAGCTAACAGAACGAATTCAAGAAGAAAAGTTGCATTATCTGTCATCGCCTTTCATCATGGGGGTGACAAAACATTATTTTATAGCAGTCAATTTCATGACGGATCGAGTGGCATTCAAAAAGAGAAAAGAAGCGCCGGCGAATGCAAACATTGAAATATTCCGCTTCCTATCACAAATGAAAATCGATTATTATGTCGATTCTTTCACTTTATTCATGGATTATAAAAGACCTCAAAAATTTGGCGTTCTTCGGTGACACATGAAAAACCTTTCCGATGAATAAAATGATAAACAAATCATTCACAAATCTAACCAAACTATGATAGAATGATAATAATCGGAATATTCAATATCGGAGGGATGAAGATGCTAACGGTACAGCGTATGACACCATTTTTCACCAGCCAAGAAGACTTTCGTTTACGTCTCGTATTTGCCTATCAATACTTTTCCATCGTCAAAGGCGGTGAAGTGTATCAATTCGTTCCATCTGAAGGCAAAGAAATTGTAGTCAATATGAAAAGCCTTCAAGTTGAAAACTTAGGGGAAGTCTTTGTTTTTCAAAGGGGCAGCCGGTTTATAAGATTACCGCTCTACCAATTGCTTCTCATTTCAGATCTTCATATCCACTTATCGACAATTCTTGAAGGTAAGTTGAACATCCAAGTGGAAATACCTGAAGTCGTCAAACGTGAAGCAGAAGTGCTCATCGATCAAATTGAAGAGGACAATAAAAACCGCATGATCGATTACGCACTCGAAACAAACAACAAGCAATTATTCAACCTATTGACGGAAGGAATGCAATCACATTGAAAAACAAGCCATAAGTAACACTTATCGTGTAGCAAACGGTAAGTGTTTTTTTTATGCCCTAATTCGATTAGCGGGCGATAAGGTGCAATAAAACTACAAAAACGGTTGATCCCGTCAAGCCAAATAAGAAATCAAATAGAGTGAATTTGTATGTTTCATCTTTCTTCATCCGACCTACTCTCCTTTGTCGATTTCCCGGGAAATAATGCAAAATAGGAAATGGTATACTACTATAAGACTATCCAACGGAACATTATTTTATACTCAGCGAAATCTACAACATTGAAAAACTATAAAGATTTGGTAAAGTATTGATTACAGGGATTTTCAGAAAGGGATTGACGCCATGTTTTTTGACTACAAATTTTGGCACTTCTTGACAAGACCCCATGACTTAGGGGTTAATTTGCAATCGTCTTCTATGCGAAAGTTAAATAGCCGGATAGGGATTGTCTTTCTTTTAGGTGCAGTATTATTCGTCATACGCAATATTTGGGGAATGAACACCGAAGGGATAACGTCCGTCCTGGCGACAATGACTGACACGAACTACACAATCGCAAGATATGCCTCACTTGCCGGCTCCGTCATTTGGTCGGTCTTGTACATGGCATTCCACATTTTTGGTATCGCACTTGTCATCAGCCAAATAACAAAGATCCCTTATCAGCACGTGGTGCCGTTGCAAATAGGCATTACAGGCATTCTGTTAATGGAGAAAGCATTACTGTTCCTTGTTTTCTATTTAAAAGGTGCGACAGTACCCCTTTCATTTTTATCGTTCGGCCCGCTCGCTGTTACGATTATGGAAAACTGGTACATAATTCTATTTTTAAATCAGCTTACAGTGACAACTGCATTAATTATCACTTTGCAATATCGTTTCATCCGAGCATTTAAGAAGGAAGGAAAGTGGAGAGAGCAGCTTTGGATGTTGATTGGGTTACATGTTGCGATGGCGCTCATTACTGCATCCATTGCATTCATTCCATTCGATCGTTTGCTGAATTCACTTTTCGGAGGTGGATTTTAAATGAAAAAACGAATGAATATTGCAATTGCTGCAGTCGTCAGCCTCTTTATTGCAGTCAACATCCATTTGCTTTTTTCCGAAAAAAGCAAGGTACCAAAAACGATTCATGTTTCACAATACGAACGAATGTCAACCGATCAATACGAAGAAACTGTAAAAAAAGAAGGCTTGCTGTCACCAGAAGAGATGTACACCATTTACGTTGGTGATGGAGAGTCCATCGATCAATGGCTCGTCAAAGAAGGGGATCGCATACAAGTCGGTGAAGAAATTGCGCGATTGCAAACCGAACGAGCAGATAGCCAAATGGCTGCATGGGAAGCGGAAGAAGAAGGTCTACTCGACCAGCTGTCAGCAATAGACGAAACCATTTCAGATTTGGAATATGAGCGTGACAATGCACAATCCGGAGCAAATCACCAATCTACGGAAACAGCAGGGGAGACGGAAATTGAATTAAATATTCAAGTTGATCTCCACCAAGACGGCTCTTATTCTCAAGCGATCGCTGCTGCAGAAAGGGAGCGTTCAGAAATCGAACGACAACTAAAAATTATTGAAGCGCAGCTATCCCAAAATCCATCAAGGCCAGCGCTCATAAGCCCAATCAATGGCACGGTTGCTGAAATCCATAAAAACGGCACCATCCTATCGGCTGATATTTATAGCGAAGAGAAACTTATTAAGACATATGTACAACTCGAACAATGGCAAGACATCGAAATAGATGACACCGTTCGCTTGCAGCAGAACAGCTTAAAAACAGTCATTGAAGGAACGGTCGCTTTCATTTCAGAAGTTCCTGCCAGCGAAGATAAGTGGCGTCATGCATATGAGCAATTGGATCCGCAAAGGAACACCCACTCCTTAGATTTGTATGAAATCCATATTCGTCCGATCGAGCCATTGCAAGAACTGCCGTACGGTGCAAAAATGAACGCAGAAATTGTCGTCAACGAAGCCGATGCAATCTCAGTGAACAAGCAGTGGTTACTTCCGTTTGATCGACAAACTAAAACGGTATGGACATTAAACAATGAAGGAAAGGCCGTTAACACGCAAGTTTCCGTACCTTTTTACTCACATGACCGCGCTGTTATAACGGATGGCATAGAGGCAGGTGACATCGCCATTAAATATCCAGCCGACACAGCTTCGAACGTCATCACGTCTTTGCCATTCGAATTTCCTAATAAATCCGAGTGGCGAGCATTCGGCTGGAAAAACTACTTTAAATACGCATTTCTGAAATAAACCCAAAAGCGCCACGGTCTCAGACCATGGCGCTTTTCTATCCCACACACCGACCTCATAAAAGTCCATCATCGCGCATAAACTCCCAGAGGAACGCAAAAACTTCCCGCCCGCTCATAAACTCCCCGTCGAACGCATAAAAGCTTCCCACGATGCAAAAGCTCCCCGAATACCGCAAAAACTTCTCATGCCGCGCATAAACTCCCAGAGGAACGCAAAAACTTCCCACCCCGCTCATAAACTCCCCGCCGAACGCATAAAAGCTTCCCACGATGCAAAAGCTCCCCGAATACCGCAAAAACTTCTCATGCCGCGCATAAACTCCCAGAGGAACGCAAAAACTTCCCACCCCGCTCATAA